>JAGWRJ010000237.1 GCA_028869725.1 Alphaproteobacteria bacterium
CTGTGAAGATTCTGATTTATGCATGCGTCTGCGCGCTGAAGGCAAGCGCACAGTGTACTGTGCTGATGCGACTGTGATCCATCGGTTAAGTACCACATCAGACTCAATCCCGGGCGACTACAAGCTTCGTTGCATTGCGCGCAACTTGACCACTTTTTCTTCGCGCTGGCAGGCTGACCTCGATCGTTTGGATAGCGTGCGCACGATAGCGTTTTACCTGCCCCAGTTTCATCCAATCGCCGAGAATGACCGGTGGTGGGGCTCCGGATTTACCGAATGGACCAATGTCGTCAAGGCACGCCCCAATTTTATCGGCCATGACCAGCCGCGACTTCCGGCCGATCTCGGCTACTACGATCTTCGCGTGCCCGAGGTAATGGAAAGCCAAGCGGCTCTTGCGAAGCGATACGGGCTAGGTGGTTTCTGTTATTACTATTATTGGTTTGCAGGCTGCCGTCTTCTTGAGCGACCGATCGAGGCCATGTTGGCAAATGAACGCCCGGCATTCCCATTTTGTCTTTGTTGGGCGAACGAAAACTGGACACGTCGTTGGGATGGTGAAGATCACGATGTGCTGATGGCGCAGCAACATTCGGATCAAGATGACCAAGCAGTGATTCGCGATCTGATCCGATATTTTCGCAGCCCGCACTACATCCGGATTGGCGGGCGGCCGCTGATCGTCGTGTATCGGGTTGCGTTGTTTCCAGATTTCAAACGCACTGCTGCATTATGGCGACAAGTCTGCCGCGATGAAGGCATCGGCGATATTTACATCGCGCATGTCGAATCTTTCGAGATGGTATCCGCAGGGGTACGACCGGCGGATGTGGGCTGTGATGCCGCCATAGAGTTTCCACCGCACGGTATGGCCGAACCGTATCCACTGACAGCGCCGCTCCTCAACCCGAACTTCCAAGGTGCGGTGGCGGATTATCGCGATCTGGCGGTACGCTATGCAACACGCGAGTTGCCTGCCTATAAGCGTTTCCCCGGTGTGGCGACCGGCTGGGATAACACGGCACGCCGGCAGAATAACAGTTACTGCTTTGAGCATGCCACACCCGGAGCATTCCAGGCATGGCTGGAAACTGCTATTGAGATAACCAAACAACAATTTAGTGGTGACGAGCGCCTGGTGTTTATCAATGCCTGGAACGAGTGGGCCGAGGGCGCATATCTCGAGCCGGATCAGCGTTTTGGACATGCCTATTTGCAAGCCCACGCCAATGCTTGCGAAGCCGCGCACCTGATGCGTTATGACCGTTACAGTCTTGGGTGAGTAGCTCCATGCCCGCCACCTATTCGTTCTCCAATGTTTGCCTCATCGGTCACCCCTTCGCGCCGATCGGGCGTGGTGAGGATGTGCGCTGCACCTATCGGGCCCTGCGCGCGGTCGCAGTTACGCCGACCCTGCTGGACTTGTACGGTTATTACCAGCCGGACGCGGATACGCAGCGGGAATTCGCGCCGCGCCTCGCTAGAGTGCCCGCGGCGATCAATATCTTCCATGTCAATGGCGACGAAGTCGAACTGGCGCTGGCCACGCTCGCCGCCGCGCTGCCCGGCGATTCGTACAACATCGTCTACCCGAACTGGGAGTTGTCGCGCTATCCGCTCGACTGGGCCCGACAACTGGACCGCTTCGACGAGATCTGGGCGCCCAGCGCATTCGTACACGACGCCCTGCTTCCGGTGGTCAACCGGCCCATCGTGCACATGGTGCTGGCCAGCGAGGTGATGCTGTCGTCGTTCCGCTCGCGTCGCTATTTCGGCATACCGGAATCGGCCTACGCCTTCCTGTTTTTCTTCGATTTCCGCTCGTATGCCGCGCGCAAGAATCCGCAGGCCGTGATCCGCGCCTTTCGCCAGTTGCGCAGGCTGCGTCCGTCGGCGAATGCGTGCCTGGTCATCAAGGTGCATGGCGCGGAGGCTGCGCCGGAGGCGTTGGCGCAACTGCAGCGCGAGGTCGCCGACCTGCGC
>JAGWRJ010000238.1 GCA_028869725.1 Alphaproteobacteria bacterium
TATGCAAGCCGCCCGGGTGGGTACACCCGTGTACTAAAGGCCGGATTTCGTCATGGCGATAATGCCGCTATGGCGTTCATCGAGTTCGTCGACCGTGATCTCGAAGCCAAGGGGCAGGACTCTGGTCCCGTTACCTTGGATGGTGAAGCAGAGGAATAAGGTAGGCGGAACGCCTATGGAAAAGCACTGGGGCGGCTCACTTGGGCCGCCCTTTTGCATTGGTGCGCCAGGCATGGCGCGGAGCGCCCTGACGGCGCGATTTGGTTGGGATGGTATCCGGCCGAAGACTTGGAGGTGAAAGTCCTCTACGGGCCCTGGTGATGGGAACCGTTAGCTGAACAGCAAGGGCGTCGTCGCGAGATGGGGTCTGAAGGAAGCTGCAGGCAAAGTGCCGGCCTGACGAACAGGAAGCGCATAAGAGGCGCGCGCATCCGGGCAAGGGGGCCAAAAAACCCGAAGCCCGATATCACCCGGAAGGTGCGCGCGTAGATGCGACAGGTTTATGGCACGAAGGTCACGCGCATTACCCTGGGAGATCTGTCGCTCTGCCCCTGGCAACAGGTGTGCTACCGGCGCTGCAAGGCGGCGGGATGGGGCGTCAGAAGTCAGCAGAGGCCGTAGGAGTCGCGACCAGGCGATGAAGGGCCGAACATCAAGTGCCGGAGGAAGGCCGGTCTTTCGATGGAGACATTAAACGCAGAAGATGGAGCCATAAAACTCCATGCCCGCCCCGAGGGCAGCGGCCGGAAGCCGCCAGAGCAGGGGCTGGGTGCGTCGTCCGCCACGGCAAGACCGATATCTTCTGATCCGGAAGCAGAGCTGCGGCTGATGGAGAAGATTGTCGGCCGAGAGAACATGATGGCAGCCCACCGACGGGTGGTGGCGAACAAGGGCGCCGCGGGGATCGATCAGATGACCGTGGAGCAATTGCAGCCCTACCTGAAGGAGCACTGGGCGCAGATCAAAGAAGAGCTGCTGAACGACCGCTACAGACCGCTGCCGGTGCGGGGAGTAAATATCCCCAAACCCGGCGGTGGGATGCGCCAACTGGGCATCCCGACGGCTCTGGACCGGCTGCTTCAGCAGGCCATGCATCAGGTGCTGATGCCGCTATTTGATCCAGACTTCTCGACGTCCTCGTACGGCTTCCGTCCGGGACGCAGTGCGCACGATGCGGTATTGGCCGCCCGGGCGCATATGGCCGATGGCCGGCGCTTTGTCGTCGACCTCGACCTCGAGAAGTTCTTCGACCGGGTAAACCACGATGTCCTGATGGGCCGCGTGGCGCGCCGGGTCAAAGACAAGCGGGTGCTGCGGTTGATCCGCCGCTACCTGCAGGCTGGGTTGATGACAGGTGGGGTGATGACGGCACGGAGCGAGGGCACGCCACAAGGCGGGCCATTGTCGCCGCTGCTGTCGAACATCCTGCTCGATGACCTCGACCAGGAGCTTGAGCGCCGAGGCCACGCCTTTTGCCGGTACGCTGACGACTGCAACATCTATGTGCGGACGCGGCGGGCCGGGGAACGGGTGATGGCTTCGGTGACGCGCTTCCTGGCCGAGCGATTGCGGCTCACGGTCAACCTCGCCAAAAGCGCCGTTGACCGGCCCTGGGCGCGGTCGTTCCTGGGCTACACCGTCACCGCTCACAAACAGCCACGCCTTCGAGTGGCGGCCAAAAGCGTGATGCGGCTGCGGAACAAGCTCAGGGCAACGCTGCGCCAGGGGCGAGGCTGGAGCCTGGCCCGGACCATAAAGACCCTCGCGCCGATCCTTCGCGGCTGGCTGAACTACTTCCAGCTGGCCGAAGCGAAGAGCGTGTTCGAGGACCTCGATGGCTGGATGCGGCGCAGACTGCGCTGCCTCCTCTGGCGCCAATGGAAACGGTCACGCACCCGGGCTAAGCGGCTGATGCAGCGCGGGCTCGATCCGGCACGGGCCTGGCAGTCCGCCAACAATGGACATGGCCCCTGGTGGAACGCCGGGGCCAGGCACATGCACGACGCCTATCGCGCCGCCTTCTTCTCCACTCTCGGTCTACCATCCCTCCTCAGCTTGCATGCCAGCTTCAACCGCGCATGATGAACCGCCGTATACGGAACCGTACGTACGGTGGTGTGGGAGGGGGAGGCCGAAAGGCTACCCCCTACCCGATCGGGACGCAGGAGCATCTTAGCCTGGATTGCGCCGAAAGAGTTGTGAGGACGCAACTAAGTGTTGGAAAATGTCGCGACCCACAAAGCGCATCGTGCCATTTGGGCTGTCGCTAGTTTGATCGGCACTGACTTTGGCAACGGGTACGTTCCTGTCACAGAGGTTGCATTACAGAGGGGCCATCTTGATTGTCTGGTCAGCGGCTGGCTTACGGGTTTTGTAGGACGTCGTGGTGCGTGACTGTAGAAGGTTGCTCCGTCCCTCAATTTTAACGGTGTTGCCAGCACTGGGGTCAAATTAGTTTATTGTCAGACGCGTGCCCTCCACCTCAATGCCGGAGGTTCCA
>JAGWRJ010000239.1 GCA_028869725.1 Alphaproteobacteria bacterium
AGCTTGGCAACCCGGCTGAACACTACCGTAAAGATGACAGTTGTCAGCAGCGGGCGCAGCAGCGCCCAGGCAATTCCGATAATAGTCTGACGATAGCGTACCGAGACATCGCGCCAGGTCAGAATGGTAAAGAGCTCGCGGTAGGCCCAGACGTCACGCCAGTAATGACGCTCGCTACGCCCGGGTTCGATGACAAGAGTCCGCGCCGCGTAGGCTTGCGCGCGCGCCAACCGAGCTGATGATTTAGCGTCCACAGTGCCCCTCTGTTCCGCCCGAAACAGGGCCCCTCCTTGCTGCTTCGACCCGCTCAAGCAGGTGGCAGGCACGCGCGGCAAAGCGGGTCGGCCCAAACCGGCTCTCAACCGCAGCTGCCAGTGCGGCACCGCGCAGCCCCGGCGAGGTCAGCGCAGCGCCAATACGCGCAGCGAGATCTTCATCAGGCTCAACCATGATGCCAAGCCCTCCATCGCCAAGCGCATCACGCGCACCGCCAAAACCAAGACCCAACGCCGGCGTACCGCAGGCCATCGCTTCCACATAGGCGATGCCGAAGCCTTCACCACCTGAGGGCATGACGAAAAGATCTGCAAGACGATAGAGTTCAATCAGCGCATCACGCGACACGGCGCCAACGAATCTCACCCGCTCATCCACTCCGCAGCGCGCAGCAATACGCTCAAGTCGCTGTCGATCATCGCCTTCTCCGACGACAAGATAAACAACGTCGTGGCCCGCAGCAAGCAAGGCAGGCATTGCGCAGATGACCTTCTCATGACCCTTGTAGCCTTCACGCGCATCCATCCGCCCCACCGTCAGGAGCACGCTTCTGCCTGCAACTCCCCAGCGCCCGCGATCTGGCGACGGTCCGGGTGCAAACCCTGCACCGAACGTATTGGGAAGGACGACGACACGCTCGGGTGCGACATCAGCCCAGGTGAGTACCTGCGCGCGGGTATAGCGCGAGACGCTGAGGATGAGTGCTGCGGCCGCACTCGAAGCGCGGACGAGTTTTCCCGGACGTTGCCAGGCTTCGATGCCATGGGTCTGGATGATGAGCTGGGCTCCGGCGAGCTTGGCGGCGATCACACCGAGCGGTGCCATGAACAGATGTCCGCAAAATACGATCCGGGGTCGGGTCCAAAGGGCCTCCAGGCAGACGGTTCGCGCATAGCTCATACGGCCTGCGCGCGCGGGGCGTTGGTCAATGCCGGCAGGAGGTACTTCAGGTTCCGGCGCGTACCGTGGCACCACGGTTATCTGCCAGTTGCCCGCGGCAAGCGCCGAGAGAAAGTCGCAATTGTAGCGTGCGATGCCCCCGTGCCCGCCAAAACCGTCGGTCACCATCGCCAGCATGCGCCCCATCAGAACGCCTGCCCCAGAACGCGTTTCGACCAGTGCCGCGAAATCGCGCCCTTGCTTGAAGACGCGGACATGCCATCGACATTTGCCATCCAGGCACCGGTCGGCACGCCAAAGCCGGTCTTGGCCCGCTGACACACCACATCCGGTAAAGCCTTCACAGGCGCGCGCGCCAGTGCCTGTTTGCCTGCGCCCGCGGTCAGGCTGCGCATATACGGCGCAATGGCTGTCGCCAGATGCCAGTCAACCAGAGGCACGCGGATTTCGAGGCTGTGGGCCATACCAGCCCAGTCGGCATCGCGCAGCAGCTGGTTGCGCATGTAATTCTCCGATTCCAGCACACAGATACGCCCGTTCATTGTCCCCGGATCTGGATCAAGCTGTTGTGCCATCCGCCGCAACGGGCGCAGTCGCGCAAGGCCATCCCGCGCCATCTCAGCGCCAACCAGCCCCTTCATCTCATACGGCAGAAACAGACCGCGACGCAGCATGTAGGCGCCAGGCAGGCTGGACGCGTAGTGCAACACGCCGAACGCCTTGGGCTGGGCCTTGACCGCCGCGGGGAAAAGCTCGCTGCCAATGATGCGCAGCATGCACCCCAGAAACGGAATCCTGGCAAGAAGTCCGAACTGCCGGCGCCAGCGCGGAAGATCGGTAAAGCTCGGATAGCCTCC
>JAGWRJ010000240.1 GCA_028869725.1 Alphaproteobacteria bacterium
CGTTGCGCTCACGAACGATCGCGTCGCCGACCTTCTCAAGCAAGAGCTTGTCCGGTACCACAGGTGTTGAAACAACGCGCAGTCCGAAGCCTGTTCTCGGAGATAGCCCGTTATAGCGTTCGCTATCTACACAGGTGATGGACAGCGTTACTACGTGGCCAGCGGCCTGCAGGCCATCCGCTAGAGCTACGAAAGGGCGGATGTCGCCATGGCTGCCCCAGGTCTGAATTCCAATCTTCATGTGCGGGAGACCTGTCCTTTACGGCCTAACGCCCAAGGTAACCGGCGCGAACCCGCGCAGCGGGTGAGCGTCCGGTTGACCGAATAGTTAGACCGTTGCGCAATTTACCCTCGCTGCGCCGCAGCTACATATTGTTGCAGCACGAACGGCCAGCCGAACTCTGACGCCATTTCTGCACGATACTGCGCCGCACCGTCGCCATGCTTGGCAAAGTCGCTGTGCTCAAGCGTAACGCTGGTTTGCCCTGCGCTCCGCTCTGCAAATGTGACCGTAACAAGACTAGCCTTGCTTGGGTTTGGCTGTGGAGTGCTCTTGGGGCCGATTTGCCAAGTGAACGCCACTGTGGAAGGCGGCTCCCATTTGACGATGCGGCCAAAGTCGCAGCGAAAACCGTGTGGCCCAAGTTCGTAGCACCATTCGCCTTGAGCCCTGCCCAGCTCGATGCCGGCGAGCACCTCACCCGAGTATGAGTAGTCGCGCGGCCACCAATGCCCAAACCTACCAGTGAAAAGCTCGAAGGCTTCCTTGCGCGATAACGGCACGGTGACTTCAGTTGTTACGCCTTTAATCGCTTCAGACATTCCATTTACTCCGAGTTTCCACAACGGTCTAACGCTGGAATTGAGCGGCGGCGAAGCCGTCCGCCTCGAATGAATGGTTAGGCCTCCGTGCGCTAATGTGCCGCCTGTGCGCGAGCTTGAAGACGATTCTCATATGCCTTCGAACTGGTAGCCGCTCTCTGATTTCCGGTATGTGATTATCTTCATTTGCCCTTTTTTGCTTATGTGACGTGCATGCTCTGAATTGGGCGGCGCAGGTAAGACCAAATACCGTTGAACAGATAGTTTCAGGCGCTCCGCGATACTTTCACCGTGAATCAGAAGCTGGCCCACGCCGGTATAGACGCTAGTTGTTTTCGCGGATGTCTTTACCTCAAAGAGTCGGACTTCATTTGTCAGTACGACTGCCAGATCAATCGCCTGCGCCTTTTGGGTGAGTCCGGTTGAACTCTGGTGGGTCTCAAGCGCCTTCACGATGTCCCCGTGTTCAACAGTTCGTTGACCGCTACTGTGCCCTTTTACATCGGTTGTTCCCGCGAATTCATCGAAATAAGTACGAAGAACTATTAGTCGATCCGGGGAACTAGTTGGCGGCAGAGTGGCATTGCTCCCCTGAGATTTGGGAGTTGCCGCGGAGCCGGTCGTATTCGAGTTCGAGCGGGGGCGCCTCTGTTCGTCGAGTCTCGTAGCTACTTCTCGAGCTTCCGTTGCAAATAACCATAGCCGGTCCGCAAGGTTAGGCGCGTCAAGTCCTGAGACTAGGATTAGCTGAGAGACCTGCTCGTTATCGTCAGCGTCAATTAGGTTGGCTGAAAATTCGCGGAAGACGTCGCGTTGCTTTAACGCCGCCCTGCCTTTTGTAAGTCGTCCTCGGTGTGCAATGAATATTTTGCCCTCGGCATCTGCAACAAAGGCCCCAGCGAGTTTTCTACTATATTCCTTCGCTGGAAAATTCAATTGAACTGCAATTTCGATTGGGGACGTAACCCCCGGTTCGGCAAAAAGTATGAAGTTTAGGAGCCTCTTCTCCTGGACCACTGGTGCCCACGCCCTGACTGCGGTGCCGCTGCCCTTGTCAAAATGCACCTCGGAGTCAAAGGTCCCGGCTGGATATGCTATGTCCCGTGATTCCTTTCGCTTAAACGTTGAGTTAAGTCGTGTTCCAAGCGCCTTGTTGAGCCGGAATATCTCCGAAGGATCGGTTATCACTTTGAACGAAGAGGGCATGTAGTGTCTCTTTGATCTGGTTTGGATGGCGGTCCCGGTGGGGTGGAATTCTAAGGCGCCAAGCCAACTACAGTGGAGTTTCGGAGGCCTAACGCCTGAATTAAGCCGAGCCGCGAAGCGGCTTCGGCTTGAATGAATTGTTAGGGCGCTGCCCCAACACCTCAAAGCACCAACTCGAGAGCCTGCCCGACCGGCACTGCTCGCCACTGGCGGTCAAGCTCGTCGACCCGACTGCGGATAGCAAGGATGTCATCAACGGTTACTGGCAGGGGCGGGCACTGGCGAGCATGACAGGTGACCTGATAGAGGTCGAGCATATCTCCCGGAGAGCCAGTCCCACCGGACCAAGCGTCGCCTTGAATCACCTCGACTAAGCGCTCGACGCCATCGCTTTCTGTTTCAGGGGTCATTTGGAATATTGCGGCCTCCCCGTCACGGACCCGGCCCAAGAAGCCGCGTCTGTGCAAGGTGCTCTCGACAGCGTAGTGCACCATGTCATGAGGAATGATGCCTTGCTTTGGGCAATCGATGGACTCACTCGCGTCTCCGCGATGTATGACCATGCGATCGAATTTGCCGTTTCCTTTGACGAATGAGATCTTCACGCTGCGCCCTAACGCTGGAGTTAAGCGGCGCGCGGTACGCGCGTCCGCTTGGATGAACTGTTAGCTTGGTTTGGCAGCATGCTTGATGAAGCGGCGCTCGTCTAGCGTGTACCCGACTGCTTGATAGAACGCATGCGCAGGGAGACGGTGATCGCCGCTCGTAACCTCCATGCGCTGA
>JAGWRJ010000241.1 GCA_028869725.1 Alphaproteobacteria bacterium
GCATTGTTGGTGTAGTCGATACCTTCATCAACAATGCCGTATAGCGTCACGCTACTTTGAGCCATCGCAAGCGTTGTGATCAATGATCCCGCAACACCGAAGGCGATTTTCATTTTCATTTTCATTGGATTACCGTATTGACAATAGGTCGACGCGAATTGGATCGCGTCGAATGTTTTCGATAAGGATTCGGCCGCTAACAAATTTCAGGGGAAGCTTAATTTTTATATCGACGAACGGGTAGCAGCAGGGCGGTGCTTCAAACAGCCATCTTCGACTACATTGAATGCTTCTACAATCGTCATCAACCCACTCGAAAATGGATATCTGAGCCCATGTGACTTCGGGGGACGGGGTTTTCCATAAAGGGGCTGTGTCCGACTAAACGGGGGAACCCCAAGTATCCTCATAGGCTTCTGTCGCGGGTTCAAAGGTGAGTTTGCCGAGCGCTTACGATGATCTGGATCATGTGCAGCGTGTCGCCACGCAGTGGATGCGGTCCTACGATATCGGCAGCGTAAAGCCGATATATGGCTCGCTGGGTTCGCACCGCAAGACCACCTATCTCCAGGTCGTTTTCATGTGCTGAACGAGTTTTCTGCAGAACACGCTGCTACTTTCCGAGAAGGCACTTATAGCCGACGAATGGTTGCATCCAGACTGAACATGTAAAAGCACTTCATTTCCGTGCGCGGCCCAAGTGCTTCCAAAGTCTTTTGATTGTCGCCAAAACTCTTCGCTCTCGTTCTCTCCCCAGCTAATCAACATAGGAGGAAGATTTTCGCGCACTAAAAACATAGGGCTGTTGCGGCGTACTTGCTGGCCGGTCAGCTGAATTTTCGGCTGCAGCCATGTCCATCTGAACGGCTCTAGATCGAATAGGCCACTGATCGGATAACCACTCTTGATAATATTTGATGGCAGTCCGTAATCATTAACCCAATCCGTGATCGCTACCATCGCCGTCAGATGGCCGCCCGCAGAATTTCCGGTAACGTGAAGCCTTTCTCCATCGACACCGAAGCGCGTAGCATTGCGATACACATAAGCAATAGCTGCGCGGCATTGTCGAGTGATTTCATCAATCGTGACAATAGGGCAAACCTGATAGTCAATGATGAAGACATTGATTCCAGCTTGGTTGAGCCCTTTGGCGATCCAGATATAGTTCTCCTTCTTCAGGCGAGCATCGAACCAATAACCACCGTGAATGAAAACCATGACCGGACCACCGTCTTTCGCGGGGTAAAAGTCCATACTCTCAATCAACGTAGGGCCATAGGCGATATCACCCTGTCTTTGCGTCAACTCCTTTCTAGCCGCCTCGGCCCACAAGCTGCGTTGTTCGATGATCTTGTCAAATGCCCTCGGGTCACCGAGCCTAGCTTCTGGGCAGTACTCGAGGTCCAGCTCTTCCTGGCTGTTGAAATTACGATAGAGGGCCATCTGTATATCCTTTTCAGCGGTTTGAGATTCAGATGAGCAGTTTCTGATCAAATGAGCGCCTATTCAACGGATAGCGCAATGCTCAGCCCGATGCTGGAGAATTTAAAAGCTAGGGCTGGATTCTATGCTGCGGCACGGTGCGTTATCAAACTTGCCGACGATGCACGGGCCTTGCAGATCATTATGGCCGCTCGCGCGGCTTCACGCCCCTTTTCTACGAAGTGGTTCCGAAAGATCTGACTATGGTGGTCGGTCTCCTGATAATGATGCGGTGTCAGTGAAACAGACAGAACCGGAACGCTTGTTTCCATTCCAGCGCGCATAAGCCCATCAACGACAGCTTGCGCAACAAAGTCATGGCGATAAATGCCGCCATCAACAACCAGTGCCGCCCCGATCACAGCTGCATAGCGCCCTGAAGCAGCAAGGTCACGACAGAAGAGCGGCAATTCGAATGCGCCCGGAACATCAAATACATCGACCTGTGCGCTAGGAATGATCTCGCAAAAACCATCAAGTGCTCGACTGACGATATCGTCGTGCCAATTAGCCTTTACAAAAGCATAACAACTGGATGTCATTGTGTCCTCCTTTCTGGCGAAGCGTTGCGACTCATTTGGATATCTGAATATAGCGATAAAGGGATTGGGATAGCTCGAAGATCTTAGTGCTGGCCCGCTATGAGTTTCCCGATATCTTTATTTCTTCAAGCGATGCCCCATCAAAGAATTTACCGGCCTTGTAGACCATAGGCGCGATGTCCGAGACTTCAAGGTGGAGGACGCGCGCGATGATGACAACGTGGGTTTTGGCGCGGAACCGTTCTTTGATCTCGGCTTCTACGGAGGCCGATGCTCCATGAATAAGCGGGGAGCCGGCAGGACCGGTATGCCAATCGATTCCGGCAAACTTATCATTCGACTTGGAGGCGAATTTTTCCACGACATTCTTTTGTGAATGAGAAAGAATGTTAATTCCGAGGTGACGTGCTTCGAACAGTGCAGGATAGGTTGACGATGTGTTTTGCACACAGACAACGACAAGTGGCGGGTCGAGTGAAAGCGACATATAGGCGCTGACCGCCAGCCCGCGTGGGCGACCCGCAGTATCCCTGACCGTCACCGCAGTAACACCTGACACGAACTTACGGTTAAACTCCTTGAGATCCTCGAAACTCGGAGAGTCATCAGGCCTGCCCTCGCTGATCGATGTGCCGGCATCCTCAAAAGCCGACCCCAAGCCTGGCGATCCCAGGTCCGCAAGCATCTCGATGCTGGGATCCCATGCAACGCGCTCGCGCATTATCAGCCCATTTCTAAGGGTCCCCTGGACTGCTCCGCGGGCCTTGAGAGTCCGTCCATTTGGGGGAACATCACCGAATGGATTGAGAAAAGTGCCCGTGGCTGACCAGAAGATCGCGAAATCTTCGCCGTCGACGATGACAATTTCCACAATCGTCTGTAGGTCCGGCATCGCTGCCCGCATTTCACGGATCTGAGCTTTCAACTCGGCCAAGCCTGAAGTACGCCCGAGCTCGGTATTCTCCAATGCATATTCAGGATCGACGATGTCATCTAGCGCATCAACCTGTCCATGGTTCCAAGCGGCATCCCAAGCCACGTGGACCATCTCTTTGAAAGTGGTCATTTCTTTTCCTCCTATGCCCAGTCAACGCTGTAGACGCGCGTTTCCTGGTATTCACGGATGCCCTCATGGGCGCCTTCGCGACCGATGCCACTTTGCTTTACACCGCCAAAGGGCGCCGCAGGGTCCGAAACGATGCCTCGGTTGATGCCAACCATGCCGACGGCGATCTGTTCACCGATGCGCAACGCGTCCTGCAAACGGCCAGCATAGACATATCCCGCCAAACCGAATTCGGTATTGTTGGCAGAAGCCAGCATGGCGCTCTCATCGGTCCATGTGACGATCGGTGCGACAGGACCGAAAATCTCCTCGGACAGGATTTGAGCGCCGAAAGGCACGTTCACAAGCAGTGTCGGAGGATAAAACAGGCCCGAATTAGGGATCTTTCCTTGGAATGCGATCCGGGCGCCATCTGCAATGGCAGCCTCGACCAGGGCGGTGATTCGGGCAAGGGCCCTGCTGCTGATGACCGGGCCGACCTGGCTTTCCGGATCCGAGGACGGCCCGACCCGAAGCGCCATCACCGCATTGCCGAATTTCTCCAGAAACTCGTCAACGACATCGGCATGAACATAGAATCTGTTGGCAGCCGTACAAGCCTGCCCACTCCCGCGAAACTTGGCGATCATCGCGCCAGCCACGGCGGCATCGACATCGGCATCGGCGGTAATGACGAAGGGCGCATTGCCGCCCAATTCCATGCTGGCATTGACGATCCGGTCCGCCGCCTGCCGCAACAAAGCGCGCCCCACACCGGTAGAGCCTGTGAAGCTGATCTTGCGCACGCGATCATGGGCAAGCCATGCCGATACCACAGCGGGCGCGCTGGTGGTCGGCACGATATTCACCGCCCCCGGCGGAACGCCCGCTTCAAGCATGATGCGCCCCAAGGCAAGGGCGGTCAGCGGCGTTTCCTCAGCTGGTTTCAGCACGACGGTGCAGCCCGCAGCCAAGGCCGGGGCGACCTTGCGAGCGGCCATGGCCGCTGGAAAATTCCATGGTGTAATAAGCGCTGCGACGCCGACGGGCACATGCGTCACAAGGGTTTTCACGCCGCCTGCAGGGGCTTCGCTGTAGCTGCCTTCGCCCCGCACGGCCTCTTCTGAAAACCAGCGATAGAATTCGGCGGCATATACCACCTCGGCACGGGCATCCACAATAGACTTGCCGTTTTCTGTCGAGATCAACGCAGCGAGCACATCCGCGTCGCGCAGCATGAGTTCATGACAACGGCGCAGGATATCAGAACGCGCTCGGGCAGGTGTTGCGGCCCAGCCCGGAAACGCGGCGGCTGCCGCGTCTACAGCCCAGACGGCGTCCTCGACTGTGCCGTCGATGACTCGTTCGATAACCTGACCTGTAGCTGGGTTGCAAACGTCAAAGGTTGATTTCACCTCCGGCCTCCGGTGGGTTCAGGCATTTCGTTTGGATAGCTGATTGCCTCCATGCCCCCAACGGGCGGGGTCAATGCCGTGCAGGATGATAGTGGTGTCCTTGCCTGCATCCTCGCCCAGCACCGAGGAAACGGCTTGGGTCAGGGCGGTGATCATCTTTTCGTTGAACGTGTCGTCTTCAAACCGACGAATGAAAAACGATGCTTCGATATGGGCCATGGTGTTCTCTCCTTTTATTTCAGAACGTGTGGTTTTTACCGTCAAAGACCTCGCTGACGGATTCGTCTATAAAGATGCGGCGCATTGATTCCGCTAGCAGTGGCGCGCAGGACAACACCTTGATCTTGTCGGGGGCACCAGCGCGAAGAGGGATGGTGTCGGTGACGACGATCTGCTCAAAGGGGGATGCCGCAAGACGCTCATATGCCGTGCCGCTGAACACGCCATGGGTGGCTGCAGCCAGCACCCGGCGCGCACCGGCCTTCATTAGCGCCTCACCTGCTGCGCAAAGCGTGCCTGCCGTGTCGATGATATCGTCGATAACGATGGCAGTCTTGCCTTTCACATCACCGATGACGGTGTTGATAGTGGCCACCTGCTGCTGCGGGCGTTCCTTGTCGAGAATGGCAAGAGATGCACTGATCTGGGTGGCGAATTGCTTATTCAGCTTTACCCGACCGGCATCGGGGGCGACGATCACCGTGTCCTTGTCAAAGTCGGTGAAATAGCGACTGAGAATACCCGATGCGGTCATGTGATCGACCGGAATGCCGAAAAAGCCTTGAATCTGACCGGCGTGCAGATCCATGGTCAGTACGCGATGCACCCCCGTCGCCTCTAGGGCGCGGGCGACAACGCGGGCCGAAATGGGCTCACGCGGGGCGGATTTCTTGTCCTGCCGGGAATAGCCAAACCACGGGGTTACAGCGATCACGCGATGTGCACTGGCACCGATGGCGGCGTCGACCATCAGCAATAGTTCCATGAATGCGTCATTGGCGTTCACGCCGCTTTCGGGATTGCCGCACATCGGTTGGATGATGAACACATCCGCCCCCCGGATCGACCCGTCGAACCTGCTGTAGACCTCTCCGCTGGAAAAGGTCTTGAGCGTCACCTTGCCAAGCTCAAGCGAAAGCTGATCCGCAATGGCCTGCGCCAAAGGCGCGTTCGAGCGGCCAGAAAAGATCATGAGCTGTTTTGAATAGGATTGCCGCAAGGCGTTTGCGACCTGATGTTTGCTCAACGCAAAGTTGCTGTGCATGTTTGGGTTCATGATAAGGCGGTCTTTCATGTCTGTTATGGAATGAAATGATCCTTTCGGGTCATCGGCTCGTGTGTTCGGCAGTTATCAGCGCGGCGTCGATGTCTGATGCGTGCGGCATGCTTGTGCGCGCCCCCGCCGCCTCGACCGAAAGGGCCGCCGCTGCCACACCGCGCCGGGCTGCGCAGAATACATCCTGCCCGGCGGCAAGGCTGGCGGCGAATACGCCGTTGAACGTGTCACCGGCGCCAGTGGTATCGACGACATTGCTGACAGGCCGGGCGGGGATCCGCGTGCTGACCCCGCTGGCGTCACAGACCAGCACGCCCTCGGCACCTAGTGTCACGACCACCGGCGCCCCGGTATGGGCAGCTACCGTGGCCGCCACGCTTTCGACAGACGGGTCGTCCGTGCCGCCCAGCAGGCGGTAAACATCCAGCAATTCACCCCGGTTTGGGGTCAGGATCGGTGACAACTCGAGCACATCGCGAATGGCGGGAATAACGGGGGCTGGGTTCAGCACGCAAAGCCAGCCCTTCGCAAGCGCCCCCCGGACCGCGCCGACCACCGCCTCGGCAGAGATTTCGGTGCTGATCAACACGCAGCCCGGCCAGCCATTTGCGCGGGCCAGCGCGGTCCGGACATCGTGTGCCGTGACGGCCGCATTAGTCCCCGCGGCGACGGCGATCTGGTTTTCACCAGCCGCGTCGACGACGATTAGCGCGGCCCCGGTTGCGATGCCGGCCTTGACCGACACATCGGTAACGTCGACCCCGTCGCTGCGCAGTTCGGCCAAGGAGGTCCGGCCGAACTCATCATTGCCGACCGCGCCAACATAGCGGACCTCAGCCCCCGAACGGGCGGCGGCAACAGCAGAGTTGCCGCCTTTGCCACCACCGTGACGTTGCAGATCGGCGCCCACTACTGTTTCACCCGGCCCCGGCAAGGTTGGCGCCGAGACAACCAAATCGACGTTCACGGCACCGATCACCAGCAGTCGTGCATTCATGGTTGACCTGCCGAGTGGCATAGGGATGCATTCTGGTTTGCCATTTTGTTGCGGTTCCTTGCTCTGGGGCTGCGGAGTGGGGTCACGGGCTTTGACCGGGGCTTATCGGGTCTTTGCCGTCCACGAAAGGATGGAGGTCCAAAGGCCGGTATAGTGCGGCCAATCTAGGAACTCCTGCGGCGCCCAATGCGGCGCAAGATCCGAGGCGAAGGCAGCCGTCCGGCCCTGACCATATTCGCCGACGACAAGCATCGGATCGCCACCGACCCGCGCGACCACGGTGGCCTCGGGCTTTTCGATCAGCCTGTTGTAGCCTAGCAGTTGCGGCCAATCCGACGGCGTATCGCCAAGGACGGGGTGGCCCTGCCCGATAACATCGACGCTCACACCTTCGGGCCGCTCGATCCGGTCATCATGGGTCAGTAGCGTGACCGGCAGCGGATCGGCTAGCGGGCTCATGCCATAGCGGCCCTTGGCGTCGATCCCGGTAAAGGACAGATAGCCGCCGATCATGACCAGACCGCCACCGCGTTTCACGAAATCCGCGATCAGCCCGAGCCGGTTGGGGGATTTTTCCGACCGCAGGAAAGTCTCATCGGGCAAAAGGAACGAATTGGAGCCGATGTCCGAGATGACGACAACATCGTATTGATCCATTTCCTCAGCCGTGCGAGGGAAGCGCAAGGTGATTTCATGGGCGCGAATGTAGGTGATATCCACACCCGCATCCGCCATGCAGTTCATGAAATATGTTGCGCCTTCCTGATATTCGGTCGAGTGGAACTGGTCGAAACCCTTCATGTGGATCGTGTGCTTGACCCAAGATTCACCCACGAACATGACCTTGATCGACGATGCATTGACGCTCATCTGCGATTCTCCTTTTGTATTGCTTGATTTCTGTCTGCGGAACCGAAGAGCAGACGCCCCATTAAATAGGCCTCACGGATATTGGTTCCCTGATAGCGCGTGGCCGCCAGCGCCCTCAAAGACGGACTTGGGTTGATGCCGACGGTGCGCGAAAAGGACTTGAACAGCTCTACATCACTGCTGGAATCGCCGTAGACCACGCAGTCATCCTCGCCCAGGTTGCGGGCGGCCAGCGCGGCACGCGTGATCGTCACCTTTGCCTCGGGCATGAGCGTGGCGGTGTCGCTCAGCGGCACACCCGGCTCTACCGCTGAGCCATAGGTCTCGTGTGCTCCCCAAAGTTGCAACCGGCGCACAAAGAAAGCTGGCGATTGAGAGATCACGATCACCGTTTCGCCACGCGAGCGGATGTCGGCGAAGGTTTCGGCGATCTCCTCCATCCAGGTGGCATTGTGAAAAGCGGCGTCGAAATCGGATTCGCTGGCGTTCTGACAGATCTCCAGCAGGGTTCTCCAGAACTCCGTGTCGGTGATACGGCCTTCGCTCCACAGCGTCTCGATCCGGTGGCCGGTGTCGAGCTGGCCCAGTTGACGGGCAAGCTCAATGGTGGCGGTGCCGCGCAAAAGCGTACCGTCCATGTCAAAGACGTGAAGGCAACCGCTTCCAGTGCTGCCGACATGAATGGTCATGCCCCCACCTCGCGTTGATCTGCGGTCGGGCGGCTATCCAGAACCACGGTCTTGTTTTCCAGGTAGGGCAGCAGGCCCGCGACGCCGCCTTCGCGTCCAATGCCGGATTGCTTGTACCCGCCAAAGCCGATGCCGAAATCCGCCCGGTTGCCGTTCTGACCTACGGTTCCAGCCCGCAGACGACGGCTGAGCGCGCGGGCGCGGTCGACGTCGTGCGTAAAGACCGAGGCGTTCAGGCCAAAGATCGAGTCATTGGCGATGCGCACGGCGTCCTCTTCATCGACCGCGGCGATAACAGAGGTGACGGGGCCAAAGATTTCCTCTTGGGCAAGGCGCGAAGAGTTGTCGACATTCCCGAACACGGTCGGTTCGATGAACCAGCCGCGGTTCAGCCCATATGGTCGGTTGCCGCCAAAGCCAAGAGTCGCGCCCTCGACTTTGCCAAGCTGGACATAGCTTGCGACCCGCTCGAGTTGGCGGCTGGAGGCAAGCGGTCCCATCTGGACACTGCTGTCAAAGGGGTTGCCGACCTTAACACGCGAGTAGCGGTCGGACAGCGCCTCCAGCATTGCGTCATGGCGGTGCCGGGACACGATGACCCGGGTCAGCGAGGCGCAGATCTGCCCTGAGACGAAACAGGCGCCCGAGGTTAAGCTGTCAGCCGCCTCATCGATATCCATGTCGTCAAGAATGATCGCCGCCGACTTACCGCCCAGTTCCAGCGTATAGCGACCGACCCGTTCGGCCATGATACCGGCGATCCGTTTGCCGACGCCGGTCGAGCCGGTAAAGGTGATCTTGTCGACCCGGTGGTCGGTCACTAGCGCCTCGGACGCCTCGCGGTCAGCAGTGACGATGTTCACCACCCCTGGCGGCAATCCGATCTGATCGACAATTTCTGCAATGACATAGGCCGCGCCCGGAGCCTCGGGCGAGGCTTTGATGATCACTGTGCAACCAGCCAGCAGCGCGGGCGC
This sequence comes from Alphaproteobacteria bacterium, assembly GCA_028869725.1. Taxonomy (GTDB): domain Bacteria; phylum Pseudomonadota; class Alphaproteobacteria; order Micropepsales; family Micropepsaceae; genus Rhizomicrobium. Next base: position 9,297 of record JAGWRJ010000241.1, read on the forward strand.
CAGCTTCCATGCAGCAAGATGCATCGGGGTGTTCCAAGGAATAATCGCGCCGACCACGCCCACAGGCTCGGCGACAAGCATGCCGAAACCCCGCCCCGAACTAGTCCGGGCCTCCTGCTCGAACGGATATGTATCGGCCAGATCGGCGTAATAGTTGAAGGCGGCGGGCACCTCTTCCATGGCTGCGGGCACGATGCTGGCGATGATGCCAGTTTCGCGCGGCCAGATTTGGGTTAGATCGTCAAACCGTTTGCTCATGGCCTGTGCAAAGGCGCGCAGATATTCCGCCCGCTGTTTCGGTGACATCCTCGGCCAGGGACCGTTGTCAAAGGCCCGGCGCGCAGCCTCGACGGCGCGGGCAACATCCGCCGTTTTTGCCTCGGCGACGGTGAAATACAACTCTTCGGTTGCCGCGTCGATCACGTCGATCGTGTGGCTTGTCGACGGATCTACCCATTTACCGTCGATATAGAATTTTTGCGGGTGGGAGATGGGAAGATCCGCGGCGCTGGTGATCATGAAAATCGTTTCCCTAAAGGTGGTTGCATCAGATGCCGATCGTTGTATCGGGCTTTGTTCGATGTTATCCGCTGGCCTTTTTCCCGCTCAAAAGCGCGTCGAAGGGGCCGGAATTGACCGTCCGGCGACGAATGGCCTGATACAGCGGGCCATTTTTTTCGCGTTCGGCAAAGGCTGCAAGCCAATCAGGATCGCTGATGAAGGCTGTCCATTTGCGCTCCAACTCGGCCAGATCGGTAAAGCGCATCGTATAGACCAGCTCATTAAACGAGTTGTCGCCGATGGTGGTGAAGCCGACCTGGATCAGCTCCATTTCGTGGCGGCGAAACAGTGGGACCACGACTGTGGTGAACAACTCGATGACATCGTTCAACCGTCCCGGCATGGGAATATATTCGCGTATTTCGTTGATCACCTGACAACCCTTTTTCATCTGAACGCCGCGTCTGACCGGCGAATGAGAGCGGTCGCGCCGCAATCATTCGTGACCTTGGTAGTGAATCGGTCTTTTCGTTTGGTTCCGCCTTAGTCGGCGAATGCGGGGAAAACCTCTTCGGACATCATCTTCATATTCTTGATGATGGCCTCGGTCGGCATACCGACGGCGATTAGGCAGGCCATATGATCAACGCCAAGTTTCTCGTAATGCTTAAACCGTTCGATCATGCGATCAGGCGTGGTCAGGATTGGGTCAGCATATTTCTCCAAAAGATCTTCCTTGGAGAAAGAGTGATTTTCAGGCGTCATCTTGCCGCCATGCACATAGTCGCGGCTTTCGCCGACATCGCGGGTTGCCAAGCGACCATCTTTGGTATCGACCGTTCCCGGGCCTTTGACCAATGCCATGTAGTAGTTGTATTCGTTCACGACATCGTCGAAGTATTCCAATGCTTCTTCTTCTGTCCGGCCAAGCCAAGTGTGGCGCAGAACCATGACCTGTCCTCGCGGCTTGCCGCTTTTTTGGATCTCGTCTTCATAGCTCGCTAGAAGCTCTTCAAGATCGCCATAGGGCTCGAAGTTGCCGTAATTAGGCGCGGTGACTAAATTCAGACCCTGTTGGGCGACCCGGCGCACACCGGCTGTGCTTTGCGAAGCAACCCAGATCTCGGGATGCGGCAAAGTGACGGGTTTGGGCAAAAGAGTTGTCGGCGGGAAGGAATAAAATTCACCATCGAAAGCCATGTCGTCCTCGACAAAGATCCGACGCACGATTTCCAAGCCTTCTTCATACATCGCCCGCTGGTTCTCGGGTTTCACGCCCAACCGGTCAAGCTGAAGCCGGCTGCCGCCGCGCGCCACGCCAATACCGATCCGGCCCGGCGCCAGATGATCTAGCATACTCATTTCCGAAGCAAGCAGCAGAGGATTATAAGCAGGCAGAACCACCACCCCCGGCACAATCCGCAGCCTCTTGGTCCGCTGAGCGACAATCGCAGAAAACATCATCGCTGACGGATTGCACACATAGTTCTGAAACTGGTTTTCGTTGACGGTGATCCCTTCGAAACCATATTCTTCGGCTGCGTCAGCGATTCTGAGCATGCTGTCGAGGGTTTCTGACCACGACTTACTCATATCGTTGTAGAAAAATGGCGCAGTCACCCAAAACTTCATTCCCATGATGCACTCCTAGTAGTTACTTTGTCGCTAAGCAAAAAGATGTTTTTA
>JAGWRJ010000242.1 GCA_028869725.1 Alphaproteobacteria bacterium
CTTGCAACCGCGCCAAAATCGAATGCGGTGTACAAGGCTGCTGGCGCCGCTGGTCGGTCAGCAAGGCAGTATGGCTCATTGATGCCACCTGCTCATATTCTCAATGCGCCAACTGCGCTGATGAAAAAGCTCGGCTACGGAAGTGGCTACGAGTATGACCACGACACACAGGAGGGATTTTCGGGGCAGAATTATTTCCCCGACGGAATGAAGCGTGAGGTCTACTATCAACCCAAGGAAACTGGCTTTGAGCGCGAGGTCGTCAAGCGGCTTGAGTATTGGGCGAAACTGAGGAACAGGCATATTCCATAAGTTAAATCCACAAATTGTTAGCCAACCGCTTTGGTGGCGTGTATCACGAGTCTCTCTGCGCTTAATTCGACGTGTTGTAGCCGATGCTGTAGGAATGTCATAGGTGACACATCGATCATTTCGTACCATCCGCGCCGCTGCAAAATATCGGCAGGTGGCATTTCGCCCCGCGATGGTTGGCGATCTAGGCTTTGAATGACTGCTTCACGCGCCTTCATCATCAATATGGCGACCTTTGTTCTGTCCAGGTTCGTACTGCGTCCGTGCAGGAACCCGCGAACTGAGGCCAAATCAGAGGCGAAGAGGTAGTTTGCCACGAGAAGGCTATTGATGGTCGAAAGATCTCCCCATTTGCGCTTAGGTTCACTGGAAATACGCCGGCTGAGGGTTGCTAGCTGAGTAAAGGCGTCGAAAGCTCCTTTGCGTGCAAGACGATACTCCTGTTCACCTGGTTCGAGGCTTAAAGCCTGACGCGCGTAATTACTGTCGGCACGCAAAAGTGCGACGATTAATCTTGGAACATCTGTCCATTCCCAACTTGGTAACACGAACGCAAATGCCATCGACAGGGCTCCGCCGGTCAGAGTATCGATTATGCGCTGGGCTATAAATGCGCCTTCCGGTTCTAGAAAATGTAGAAGTAAAAGAGCCGTCGTCGAAGCGGAGAACGAGGTAATTTTGTAGTTTATGCTACCGAAGGCATGGGATACGCCGACACCAACTACGATACACGCGACGATGGCGCTTGTTGGCAGGAATTGAAGTAGGGTGGCGGCAAATACGCATCCAGCGAGCGTACCCCAAATGCGGTCATTTCGTCGTTGGACGGTGACGGCAAAGCTTGCGCGCATAATAAGCGCGACTGTAAGCAGGACCCAGCCTCCATGAACATAGGAGGGTAGCGCTAGGGTGATGCCGTAACCTGTCAGCATGGCAAGTACCAGACGTATGGCGTAGCGGGTCACTGGCGAGCTGAGGTCGGCGTGCGCGCGCAATGTAACCCCCATCGCGATCGGCGGCTTCACAAATGCACGCAGATCGACGCCCTGTGGCAGTTTTGCGTTCTCGCGGTCTTTGCCGAGTGCCTCGGAGAGGTGGTTCATGTGATCGCAGACGCGTACGAGCTTGTTGTATGTTGGGCGCAGAAAATGGGAATGCTTTGGATCTGTCGCGATGAGCTTTTCCAAATCTTCGAGCAGTGCCGCGTATTCGCCAGCTCGCAGGGCTGGTCGTTGTGAGGCCACATTGATCGCCATGGCCTGGGCGTCCACGGCCAAGGCCTCGATCAGCTGGGCGATTTGGCGCAGAACCGAGGACTTTGCCCCTTGGCGCAGCGTAGCCAAGTCCGCATCGCTGGCCAGGACTGCTTCATGGCTATCTAGGAGCGTGATCATGACGCCACCCCAGCGTGGGGAAATCCGGCCACGAAAGATGGTTTCGCGTGCCGCCTGCAATTTGTCCATGAGCCCGCAAAGGCGGTCGATCACCTCGCCAAGGGTCCGATCTGGCGGGACATGCTCATCGTAGAGCTGGGCGCGTGCGCGCAAGAATGCCGCAAAGGCAAGAAGCGCTTCGCTCAGGGCAAGTCGGCGGGTTCGTTCCCTTGTGAGGGCAGCGGCGCCCAGGGCGAGGACGACGTAAAGGCTCGCCCCGAGCAGAAAAAGAAGGGTATGGGACAGGGCCGTAGCGGCGTTGGCAGTGGTATCGGCGAGCCCGATGACAAGCGCCAGCACTCCGGAAATGCCCAGCATCAGTGCCGGCCGCCCAAATGCTGTTGCAAGAGCCATAGCCGCTGAGGTCAAGGCAACTACACCCGCCATCGCCCAGGGGTGCGCGCCCGCGAGCCCGGCGAGCAGGGTTACCAGGGTGGTTCCCAGCGCTCCCGTGCCCAGAATAGGGAACTTGTCGGCAAACGGCCCTGGCTGATCCACAATACTGACGCACATGGCGCCTATGGAGGCCAGAACGGCCGGGCCGGCGCCCAGCCAGAAATCGGTGATGGCGGCCACCATGGCGAGGGTCGCAGATACCATCATGCCGTTCTCGATATGAGGGCGGAAAAGTACCCGGGTGGTGGGAAGGGGCAGCATCTTCGCCAATCTCATCATCCTCTGTTTACGGCCAGCATTGGACCCAATAAAAACATGTCCGACACAACTTTACCTGCGTAAGGGGACCGGCTTGTTTCAGAAAATTCTAATCGCCAATCGGGGCGAGATCGCTTGCCGCGTGATCAAAACCGCGCGGAAGATGGGGATTAAGACTGTTGCCGTCTATTCGGACGCGGACAAGGACGCGTTGCATGTGGAGATGGCGGACGAGGCTGTGCACATTGGTCCGGCTGCGTCCGCCCAATCCTACCTGATGGTTGAACGTATAGTTCAGGCATGTCGGGACACTGGGGCGCAAGCTGTCCACCCAGGCTACGGTTTCCTGTCCGAACGGGAGGGCTTTGCCCAGGCACTGGCCGAAGCGGGAGTGACCTTTATTGGTCCCAACCCGCAAGCGATCGCAGCCATGGGTGACAAGATTGAATCCAAGAAACTTGCGGTAAAGGCAGGCGTCACAACGGTTCCGGGTTTTGTCGGAGAAATCAAAGATGCGACCCATGCCAAACAGATCGCACGCGATATCGGTTATCCCGTCATGGTCAAGGCTTCCGCAGGTGGTGGCGGAAAAGGGCTACGCATCGTTCACAGCGAAAAAGAAATCGTGCAAGCGATACAATCATCGCAGAACGAGGCCCGGGC
>JAGWRJ010000017.1 GCA_028869725.1 Alphaproteobacteria bacterium
CGATGCGCCCGGAAATCGGCGCCGTCACCTTGGTGTAGCCAAGATTGATGCGCGCGGTCTCAAGGTTGGCCTTGGCCTGATCGATGGCGGCCTTGGCCTGATCGGCTGCCGCCTTGGCATCATCATAGGTCTGTTCGGAAATGGCATTGACCTTGACGAGGCTCGCATAGCGCTTGGCTTCAGCCACCTTGGTCGCCGCATTGGCAATGGCGCTCGCAAGCGCCGCCTTGGCGTTGTCATAGGCTGCCTGGTAGGGCTTGGGATCGATCTCGTAGAGAACCTGTCCGGCCTTCACTTCGCTGCCTTCGACGAAAAGGCGCTTCAGAATGATGCCGCTGACCTGGGGACGGACCTGCGAAATCGCATAGGGCACGGTGCGGCCCGGAAGCTCGGAGGTGAGCAGGACCTTCTGGGTATGGATCTCGACAACGCCAACATCCTGAGGTGGGGGCGTAAACTTCTGGCCGCCCGCACCACAGCCGCTAAGGGCCAGCGCGCCCAGGATTGAGGCAAAGGCAAGACTCCGCGGGGGGCGCATCTGGTCTCCTGAACCGAATAACGAACCATTCATTCGTTGCGCGCGCGTGGTAGGCGGTCGCAATTGGGCGGTCAAGTGCCGCAGACCTTGAATATTGTGTCGAATTTTGCCGTGACTCCCGTAAACTCCCAGCTTCTCAGACCATTGTGCATGAGGGCTGACTAACGCGGCTTTACCTGCAAGGCCACGCCGCGCGCCCGCCCAGCCCCGGAATAGGCACCCTTACGGCTTCCCGGGGCCGCAAATCCCCTGCCCCACGCCAGCTACCGGCAGGAAAGGCGTCATCCAGGTCACGGTGAATTGAGCCCCACAACCTTGGGTACGAGCCGGGTGGCACGGGCTACGGCGCGAAGATTAGCAAGGAGAGTGCGGCCGCACTGCCACAGGTTCTGCGGGGGCGTGGAACTTTTTTTGCTGCGCCCCCCCCCCGCAAGAGCAGACCCATCTTCATGGCCAATGCCTTCTAGGGACCAAAGGATCAGATGCGCGCGTCTTCAGGAGGGATGCAGTCGCTGCAGAGGCCCCGAAAAACCCTCCGAGGTCTCCTTGTTCAGCGGGATGCTACTCATAGTCCGTGGACGGGATGGAGGCGTCTTTCACAATGGACTGCGTTCGAAGGCGCGAAGACTGCTATGCAGCTGCGCCTCCCGGCGTGCTGTTCAGACCGGATGGAGGACCACTTGCTAACAACAGAGACACCCTTTGGTCGATTAAAGCCTGCAGCGGACGGCGGCGAACACATCAATATCAAGAGTGCGAGGGTGCATGCGCGACCGGATGTGGAAGCCGCCTACCTGACCGCAGCCGACATGGAGGACGTACTTGCACGGATTGCCGCGGCCTCAAAAGCGCTGATTCTGATCTCCATGGCCAAGGGACTCGATGACTGTGTCGCAACCGCAGTTCACGGTCTTGCCGACACCATCGCCACTGCGACCGATGACGCGCGCCACATGGCCGAGGACATCGCGCGGAAGACCTGGGGCTATAGTCACGGCCCAAAGGCACAGTCCGGCGTCGCCCACACGACCCAGCAAAGCGTCCGGATCGAACCTGCGACGCCATAGCCTGTCGGAAGCAGGCTTATGCGTCCGTTGTGACAGGCGCAGGCGTTACGAAGAGCGACATCCATTCCGTCCTGATATCCGCCTGTCTCGTCTTGAAGCCCTACCATGGGTTGGGGGAGTAAGAGGATGACGGAACTTCGCTCTGACGACGCCGGCCTGGCCGCGCGACAGGCAGGAGATCCGTGGCCCAGATCGTCAATCGCGTCACGTTGCGGTACAGGCGCTGGGCCGTGTGCAGACAGTCTCGTCAGCAGATGAGCATTCTGGATGCACACGCATAGATCTGGCGCAAAATGATCGTCCGTATTTGTCCCTATATCTCTTGAACCTGAAGTCCTGTCCAATACCTACTGTCGAAGCGGCATGATCTCCACGATCATTCTGCACAGTCTGCAAACGGAAGATCCTTCATGCGCATACGCCAACCTGCGGCTCTGATGAGCCTGGCAGCGATCGTCTGCTGGAGCATGTCACAGCCTGCCCTCGCTACCACTGCAACCACCACATTTACCGTTACTGCCACCGCCACCAAGGCCTGCAACATTTCAGCGACGTCGCTCAATTTCGGCAGTTACGATCCCACTGCAGCGACACCGCTCGATTCAACCAGCACCATCACCATCCTCTGCACCACCGGAACCGCATACAATATTGGGCTCAATGCGGGTTCGGCGCCTGGTGCAACCGTGACGACGCGCAAGATGACGAACGGCGCCAATACGCTGAACTATGCCCTCTATCAGGACAGTTCGCGCACCATCAACTGGGGCAATACGGTGGGCACCGATACGGTTGGAGGAACGGCCGGAGGAACCGCCGCAAACCTGAGCGTGTATGGCCAGGTTCCGGCGCTGCAGAACGTGCCGGTTGGCGCCTACACCGACACAGTCACCGCAACCATAACCTATTAGGACGACCGC
>JAGWRJ010000243.1 GCA_028869725.1 Alphaproteobacteria bacterium
AGTGCTGCTGACCCTTCGGGCGATATTGAGCCGATCGGCCTATTGAACAAGGTCTGGATCTCCAATCAGCGCATTGGTCTGCGACATCCCAGAAGTTACGCCTTCTGGATCAACATCGATGCCTATTACCGCAAATGGAACCGGGAGTGGTTACCTCAAATCGAGCGGCACCGACCACGATTTGATGAGGCAAGTCTCGAAGACATTCGCCGCTTTATCGAATTTCTGGAGGTACAGCGACGCCAGCGCAGCATTTATGCGGCGCTCGGCGTTGCCTATGCGGCCAATTTCATTGGGTTGCTCGCCCATCTGCTTACGCGCTGGACACGAGGTGTGCCCGACGACACGATCGGGATATTGACGAGCGGTATCGATCATTCCCTCACCCACGATGAGAATGTCGAAGTTGAAGGGTTGATGGAGTGCGCACGTGCCCATCCCGCAGTCCGACAGGCCATTTTAGAGGGACGCTTTGCAGAGTTGGCGGATGTAGACGGCGGCCCGCGGTTCCTGGCCGCCTTCGAGAAGTTTCGGGCGCAACGGCCGCATCGTGGTTGCTCGGATCGGGATATTTTGCAGCCGCGGTGGGGCGATGCGCCAGATATCCTTCTTGCGCAACTGCAGTCGATGCTATCGCTTGCCCATCATACCCGTTCCGAGGCGGCGCGGGCCCGGACAGTTGAGAGGCGTCTGGAGCGCGAGAGAGAGGTTCTGGCCGAGGTGGGCCGTGGACCCTTGGGTGCATTTCGCAAGGCCTTCTTCACTCGGGTACTGCGGGCAGCTCAGCGCTACTGGATCCAGCGCGACAATCAACGTCACTCCTTTGACCGGTATTTCTACGAGCTACGGCAATCCTATCGAGCGATTGGCGCGCGCTTTGCGGATCAGGGACTTCTTCAGGCAGTTGACGATGTGTTTTTTCTGGGAAAGACGGAAATCTATGCATGTCTTGACGGCACACTTCGCGCCGAACACGTCACGGCGCGCGCAACCTGGCGCCGCGCGTGGTGGGAGATGCTCAAGGGCTCCGAGCCCCCCTCCTTTCTAAGGGACAATCTTCCTTATGTTTTTGAGAGTACACAGGATGATGGTGATGGTGGGCTGAAAGGAATGGGAGGAGCGCCGGGAACTGTTACCGGACCGGTCCGCCTCATCCGCTCGCTGAGCGAGCTGGGTCGGGTTGAGGAAGGCGAAATCCTTGTAACCCAGGCCATTGATCCTGCCTGGACGCCGATATTCGGCCTTATCGGAGGCGTGATATCCGAAGAAGGCGGAATTCTTTCCCATGCCACGGTGCTTGGCCGTGAATACGGCATCCCCGTCGTCATCGGCGTGCGCGAGGCCATGGCGGCGCTGAAGGATGGGGACCGCGTGAGCGTGAACGGTACGACCGGCGTCATTCGCCGGCAGTAAGCTTCACGCGGCCCTGTCGGGGGTGCACTGGCTTACCGAGCAGTCCGCGCTGTTGCCGTGCGGCGATTGTGACTGCGACTTCGCGTGGGCGTCATGGCGCTTCCACCGGATGCCTCTGCATCGCTCAAGCCGCTGATCACAAGCTGAACCAGACCGTGGATGGAGGCGCGAAAATCGGTCTCGTCATCGCGGTCTACCCAGGCCGCAAAAGACAGCGTCCATGCCATCACGATCATGGGTGCAACCAGGGAGGCCTCCAGGCGCGATGGAAATTCGCCGCGCTTCTGTCCCTTCTCTACGGCAAGGGTCAGCGTGCGCAGAAGGCCGCGTGCCATAGGATCGCCCAGGTCATCGCTGACATGAGCACCCATACGCAGGAATTCCCGGGCCAAGGCGCGCATCTGGGGCGCACTGTGTGTCCACTCCTGGTAGACCGTCTCGGTCGCCGTTCGAATACATTCGGACGCGCTCATCCGCTCCAGGTCTATGGAGTTGTCAATCCGCTGCGACATGCGTTGATTGAATTCGTCCACAAGGCCGTACTTGCTGTCGAAGTAGCGGAAAAACGTCGCCTTGCTCACCCCTGCGGCGGCACAGATGTCATCAACGGTGACGCCCGCATATCCTCGCTCATTAAAGAGCGAAAGTGCGGCATCATAAATATCGTCATGAATACGAGCACGGTTCCGCTCGCGTGCGCCAGGTGGCCGTACCTTTTCGACGCCATCATGGGAGCGTGGGCCGGTATGTGTCTTTGCTGATTTCTTCGGCTTTGACGACTTCAATGTTTTATTCCTCTTCACCTTTCGTCCGGGAGGTACCGGGAACCTTGGCCAAGGGGTGTCCCGATCTTCCATGGTCTTGCCATAGCATCGAGTCGCAGCTTTCGCTACCTCGAGCCTCAATTTGTGACCGCTTGACAAACTCGATACTCAAGTATCACATTGAAAGTGCGGTCTCGTTGAAGTCACAAGATAGCCGTAAGGCGCAAGAAGGCCGCATTAGGGAGGCGGATCATGAGTGAGGGGTTCCATGAAGGGACCCGTCCGCGCGGCTTGCGAATTCTTGCGGGAATTCTGAGCCTTGGCGCGGCGGTCGTCTCGACTATGGGGGGCGCGGCACAGGCAGCGTCCACACAGGCAGTATCTAATCCGATCGAAACGGTGGTCGTGACCGCGGAAAAGCGGGCCCAGAACATCAACAAGGTCCCCGATGCGGTGCAGGCCATATCGGGGTATCAGCTTCAGACCCAAGGCATTCGCGATCTTAAAACCGCGCTTGCCCTAATCCCGGGGGCGTCGATTACCGGCGAGACCTCGCAAGGCACCCAGACCTTCCAGTTACGCGGCGTGGCCACGGGCGACGTTAATGGCGATGCCACGGTCGCGTCGTATCTCGACGATTTCGCCTTCTCCATTCCAGGTGTGCCCTTCGTTGCACCCACGGATCTCTTCGATGTCAATCGCGTCGAAGTCCTGGAAGGGCCGCAAGGGACACTCTATGGCAGCAATTCACTGGGCGGACTGATCAAGGTCGTAACCAACGATCCCGATCTCAACCACTATGACGCCCTCGTGAGCGGTTCTTTCGGCGCGGTAAGGGCGCATGGCTACAATTATTCGGCCGACCTCATGGTCAACATCCCGCTCATACCTGGGCAGTTGGCCGTGCGCGGTGTCATCTCCTCCAAGCATTTGAGCGGTGATGCCACGGTGCCACATCTGGGCATCCGCAATGGAAATAACGACGACACCATCACGGGACGCGTCAAGGTTCTGTGGCATCCAACCAGCCGCTTCAGCTTTCTTGGCTCATTTTGGCGCTTTGATGATCGACAGGATTTTACCAACCGTGTCGATCATGTGCATCCGGTGCAAATCGCCGATGTGGGCGTAGGGAACTCCCCGACAGCCTTCTCTCTCTACACCGGAAAATTTACCTATGACTTTGACTGGGCAACGCTGACCTCGATGTCGGGGTACATGGACCGACACAACAATCTGAAGGCACTAGGTTGCCAGGTTGATACCTGCTTTGATGCGAGAATTCCCGAGCGCTCCACCTCCTTTGTCCAGGAAGTACGCCTGACGTCCCGGGGGCATGGCCCGTTCCAGTGGATCGGTGGTCTCTTCTATCAGTACGGGACCAACTTCTCCGACACGTTCTTCAAGCTGACGAGCCTTTTTACGGATGGTATCTCCGATCAGAAATCAATCCAGTACGCGGCCTATGGGCAGGCCTCCTACTCTTTATGGCACGGCTTAGTAGTGCCACTGATAGGCTTGCGCTATTCGGCGATCCGTCAAAAGCTTGAACAGAACTCGACGACCACCATCAGTACGGTACCGCCCACAGTACTGACCTCAAGCAATACGGTCGGAGGCAAGAACTACCACTTGAACCCCCGCTTCAACATTTCCGTCTATCCGACGAAGCAGGGCATGGTCTATGTCAACGTAGCGCAGGGCTTCCGGCCAGGCGCGCTTCAGACCGGCGCGGAAGTGGCCTCACTGCAGGCGGTTACCGGCGTGACTACAGCCGAACAGTTGAAGACCGACTCCTTGTGGAGCTATGAACTCGGCACCAAGTGGACGCTCTTGGACGATAGTCTCAATCTTGCCGCTTCAGTCTATGAGATCGACTGGAATCAGGCGCAATTCCAGACCGGCATCTCCGGGATTTCGGGCATCATCAATCTGGGCAACGTCCGGGGGCACGGTATTGAGCTTCAGGCGAGCTATCAGACTCCCATTCGGGGTTTGTCGCTACAGTTTGCCGGTGCCTGGAACAGTACCAAAGTCTATGACATCAATCCCAAAATCTCTGCGGCACTTCCCTTTCTGCACAATGGTGCGCAGGTGCCGCCCGTTCCCAAAGACAACATGGCTTTGATCGTCAACTACAATCGCGACCTCGGCTTTCACGATCTGGAGTTCATTTCGGACTTTCGCTACGAGTACCGCGACCGCGAAATGGACCTGTCGACGGGACGCAAGTCCGGCATCATCAACATTCTGTCGGCTGACGTCGGTGTTGAAAACGATCGCTATCAGATCCAGGCCTTTGTCGACAACATGCTGAACGATCAGGGACCGCTTATCTGGGAAGAAGGTCGTATGCTGGTACCGCGACCCTTCACGATTGGACTTCGGTTCTCGTTCCACCCTGATCTTCAGTAATTCAATCAAGGAGCAAGAGCCAATGGTCCTGCGCGCAGACGACGAGCTTCGCCATCCTCATACGAGCCTTCCGGAGTGGCGTGAAAGCATGTGGTACTGCTTTCAGATACCGGAATACGAAATGGGCGGAGCGATCTATTACAGCTATATGCCCAACGCGCAAAAACCTGTGGCCAGTTACAGTGTCTACCTTACCAAAGGCTGGGTACGCGAGCCCAATACAGCGCTTTATTCCTTCGCGAAAGAAATTCCCATTCCGGACGCCGAATGGGACGACCTCACTCTGGATGGTGGCGTACTGCGCTATAAGCGGCTCGAACCTCTCAAGCGCTGGAATATCGCCTTCAATGATGGCAAACGCCTCAAGCTGGAATTCGATGTCGATATCTTTGGCGGCAACTGGCACTACATCGACAATACCTACGAGACCCCAAAATATCTTGCTGGCGACCGGTATCACCGTCCCTATGCGGCGACCGGTGAAATGACACTCGATGGTACGAAATATCCCATCAATATGACCGGTGACTCTGACCACTCCTGGGGACCAAGGCGCTGGGAGCCGCTCTACAAAAGCAAATATATCGCTGGGCAGTGCGGGACAGATTGGGCGTTTCATGCCTTTGAAGGGGTTGCCCTTGATGGCGGGGTGTTCCCTTACGGGTTTGTTTATGACGGCAAGACAATGTCGCCGATCACCAATCTTGAAATCTGCCCCGATTATGACGCGGATGGGATCCAACGCGGAATCGTCATGAACATCGTGGACAGCAACAGGCGGATGAGCCGCATCAAGGGCACGTCCTTCTGCTCGTCACCTACCGAGCGCGGTACTGTCTGGAATAATGACTGCTACTTCGAATTCACGGTCAATGACGGGGAACACAAGGGTTCGGGAATTCTCTCGTTCTACTGGAATCTCGAATACTACCTGAAGGTGCTCAAGCGGACTTAAGTCGTGCTCAAAGTCAGAAAAGCCGGAATCGACGTGGGCATTGTGGTGTCCGATATTGCCGCGCAGGCGCACTTTTACGGCCATACGCTCGGCCTACCCAAAGCCGGAGAAATACCTCTTCCTGACGGACGGCTTTACCTCTTCAGTTGCGGTGTGAGCCTCCTCAAGCTCTATGTGCGCAAGGACGCGAGGCATCCGCCACGCGCGCCCTTTGGCGATGCCGCCGGTATTGCCTATCTCACGCTGGACATCGAAAACCTCGATGCCGCGATGGCCTCGGTCCTGCGGGACGGTGCGACGGTCATCACGCCG
>JAGWRJ010000244.1 GCA_028869725.1 Alphaproteobacteria bacterium
CATGGGTCTTGATCCCAAGCGGCTGACGCTGGAATCGCGCTCGCGCGACACCTGGGAGAATCTCCTCTATTCGCGTGCACTGGCGCATCCCAAGCCTCAAAACGTATGGGTTCTCGCAACCTCGGCCTATCATCTGCCGCGGGCCATGGGCATCGCCCGCCGGTTGGGATGGAAAATGCTGCCCTGGCCGACGGACTATGTAACCCTCCCTGAGGGCGAACAGTGGTGGCCGTCTGCAGCGCGCAATCTTCATGACGCCGACCTGGCAGTGCATGAATGGATCGGCCTTATAGCCTATCGGCTCAGCGGCCGCTGGGCGCCGCAGCTTCAACAGGTGCAAGCGCGCCAAGCCCCTCGGCACGCATTCGCTGTGGCAACTCGGCCATGACGCGCTCGCGCTCCTGCGGGCTCATGGCCAACCATCCGCCAATCTCGCGCAGGTTGCGGCCACAGCCGCGGCAGAGCTGACTGCGCGGGTCAATCTGGCACACTGAAATACAGGGCGTCGCAACTGGCACAGAGGTCATGCCCAAGACCTAAGCCGCTGACGACGCCCCGTCAATCCGTCACTCAGCCCATCTTGAAAACGCAGAGCTTGTTGCCGTCCAGATCGCGAAAATACGCGCCGTAGAAGGTCGGAAGCCGCTGCCCTGGGGCCCCATCGTCGCTGGCACCCAGCGACAATGCCTTGGCGTGCACCTTATCGACCACTTCCTTGGACGGCGCTGCGAGAGCTACCATTGTGCCGTTGCCGCTCGTGCTGGCTTTGCCGTCATAGGGTTTGCAGATCGCGACCATCCCGCTCTGACCATTGCCGTAGAACTGGATGCGGTCGCTGTTGAACAGCCGCTTGCCGCCCAGTTCGGCGAGCAGTGCGTCATAGAACGAAAGCGCCTTGTCGTAATTGTTAGTGCCAAGCGTCACATACCCCAGCATGGATTTCTCCTTGGTTGCTCCAGCCCTGGCCCTCAGGTCCGGAAGTTGACTTCTATCATGATACCGTTTGGATCGCGTACGAACAGCTGGTGAAGGCCGATTGCATCGATGCGCGTTTCACGAAACGCTATGCTGCGTGCCGAAAGACGGTCTGTGACCTCCGCAGCGTTGCGACCACGAAAAGCAACATGATCGGCAGCACCCCCTCCACTGGATAATTGCTGCCTGCGGTTCTCCGCAAGCCGTCCATCCGGACCAACCAGATGAACGACGGCGACGTCACCGCAATAAAGCCAGTGTCCGGAGAAGCCAAGATCTGGCCGACAGCCTTCCCTCAGCCCCAGCACATCGCAATAAAAGGCACGCGTCGCCTCAAGATCAGCACAGCAGATCGTTACATGATCCAACCCATCCAGCGGCATGTCACCGCCCGGAAGGCAGCTTGTTGAATGGCACATCCTTGTCCACACGCACATCCTGCGGCAGGCCGAGCACGCGCTCGGCGATGATATTGCGCAGGATTTCATCGGTGCCGCCGGCAATACGCAGACCTGGTGCGCTCAGCCAGCCGCTCTGGAACATGCCATTGAGGGGGGCATCCTCGCCTTTGAGAGCACCCAGTTCGCCTTCCAGCTCGGTCGCAAATGCACTCAGATCCTGTAACTTGGACGCAACGACGATCTTGGCGATCGACGCCTCTGGCCCGGGCTGCTGACCACGGGACAGCGCCGTCATGGTGCGATAGGTCGTATATTTGAGACCAGCTGAGCGCACGTACCAGTCGGCAATTTTCTCGCGCACTGCAGCGTTGCGCAGCGCCGGTCCGTCCTCCAGTTCTAGATCTCTTGCCAGCTGCAGCAACTGGGGCACATCAAGGCCACCACCCTGACCACCGCCAACCGCAAGACGCTCATGCATCAGCGTCGTCAGCGCAACCCGCCAGCCATCTCCGACCTCTCCCACGCGCAGGCTGTCCTTCACCTTCAGATCGGTGAAAAATACCTCATTGAACCCGGAAGCCCCGGACGCCTGCTTGATGGGGCGGACTTCAACTGCAGGATCATGCATGTCCACGATGAACATGGTGAGACCCTTGTGTTTGGGGACGTTCGGATCGGTGCGCGTCAGCAGGATTCCGAAATCGGAGATCTGCGCTCCCGTCGTCCAGATCTTCTGTCCATTGATGACCCACTCATCGCCCTTCCGCTCCGCCCGCGTGCGCAGCCCCGCAACGTCGGAGCCTCCGGCCGGCTCGGAAAAGAGCTGACACCAGATCTCTTCACCGTGGAGCGCAGGCTTGACGTAACGGGCCAACACATCCTTGGCGCAATAGGTCATGACCGTGGGAATGCACATGCCCAGGCCAATCGCAAAAGGACCTCCGAGCCCATCCAGCGCTTTTATCTTTCCTTCTTCCTGATGGAAGATCACCTGCTGGATCGGCGTACCGCCATACCCGCCCACTTCCTTGGGCCAGGTGATCCGGGCATAGCCTGCTTCAGCCTTGCGCGCCTGCCAGGCCTTGGCAGCTGCCAGAAAGGCTTTATCGGTACGCTCGGCGAGTTCATCGCTGCTGCCGTCCTCGCCACGCCGTGGCGCGTTCGCCGCCAGCCATTCGCGGACCTGCTTACGAAACGCAGCTTCTTCTGGAGTATCTTCGAAATCCATATTCCATATCCTTCCGTTAGGCTGCGTTGGACATCTCGAGCGCACTGACAAGCTTGTCCTTCCAGCTGCGCTGCGCGCCGAGGTTGAGCGCCAGTTCACGCGCCCGTTTGTAATAGAGGTGGCAGTCGAACTCCCATGTAAAGCCGACACCGCCATGGGTCTGGATGTTCTCCTTGGCCGCATAATCAAAGGCCTGTGTGGCAGATACCCGCGCGGCTGCGGCCGCCAGGGCAAGCTCAGGTGCATCCGTCGCCATTGCCCAGGCGCCATAATATGAATTGGAGCGCGCCAATTCGTTATTGACATACATATCCGCGAGCTTGTGCTTGATGGCCTGATAGGATGCGATCGGCCGGCCAAACGCGTAGCGCTCCATGGCATAGGCTTTGGCCATCGCCAGGCAGGCATCAGCACCACCAACCTGCTCGAATGCCGTCAGGATTGCAGCCCGATTGAGAACTGCCTGAGTCGTACTCCAGCCCTCCCCGATCTGCCCGACTGCCTCGGCTGGCGTGTTCTCAAAAACGATGCGCGCATGCTTGCGCGACGGGTCGATCGACTGCTCAGCCCGACGGCTCACGCCAGGCCCGTTCAGATCCACAAGTACAAGGCACAGGCCACGTTCTCCCGCCTCGTCACTCGCACGGGCGAGCACGATCGCGTGATCAGCTGCCATCCCGTCGCTGACGGCGAGCTTGACGCCGTTGAGACGTCCCCCCTTGAAGCTGGTACGGATGGATCTGACGGTCAGAGCACCGCCTCCCTCGCTGCGGGCGAAGCATCCGATCAGGCTGCCATCGCTGACCTTTGGCAGCAGCTTCGACTTCTGGGCAGCCGAACCGGCACGCAGCAGGCACTCGGCAAACAGATAGATGCTGGACGCAAACGGCACTGGCGCCAGGACGCGTCCAAGCTCTTCGGCAATGACACACAACTCGAGATAGCCAAGACCAAGCCCCCCGAATTCCTCCGGAATGCTTGTGCCAAGCCAGCCCATTTCAGCGATCGCCGACCAAAGTGCGCGGTCATGGCTGGCTTCACTCTCCAGAACCGCCCGTACCGCTTTGGGGGGGCAGCGTTCGCTCAGAAAACGTCGCGCCTGCTCGCGCAAGAGCTTCTGGTCATCGGAAAAATCGAAGTTCATGCCGTCCATCCCATGTTGTTTGCCGTCTACGATAGACCGGCACGCGGGTAGCGCAATGGGGCAGTTACGGCAGGTTCCGCGGGTACCTGTCGCGGGCCGCAGGACCCGCAGAACTCCTGGCACCTGCATGCGAACATGCGTCTACGCTGTCCTGTGCTGCCACCGCATGGATAGACTGATCCTCGCCTGCACTCCTTTTCTACCCTGCGCGGGATGGAACTTTCTTTCCGGTTATGCACCTGCTGGCACATGATCGCGCCAGCCTGAGTTCGGCGCAGCAGGAACCAGGCCCATACCGCCCAGTGTCTGGGAGCCGCATCGGGGGAGGATGCGTGCTGCCAGCGGCGCTCGCGCTTTGGCCGGAATCGCCCAAATACCACCCCCGGCCTGCCTGCGGACTCTCGTCTTGGCGCCATCTCAGGGCACAGAGAGGACCTTGAAGGCCCCTCCTGCTTATCGGGCCGGGCCAGGTTTGCACAGTGATGAGCTTAGGGTCTAAGACCAGATGGACATCCGCTCCTCTGAGGTTTCCATGCGCACCGAGCAACCGCGCGAGATCCGGCTTTCGGACTATCGCGCACCGGATTTCCGCATTCCGCGGATTGACCTCAACTTCGTTCTGGAGCCGACCGCAACGCGTGTCACGGCACGGCTCGAGGTTGAACGCATCGGACCGGCATCGGCAGCGCTGACACTTCAGGGTGAGCAACTCAGACTCATTGCTCTTACCCTGAACGACAGGGAGCTTTCGGCCAGCGACTATCGGCTCGAGGATGGCCAGCTCGTCATTCCAGTCGTTCCGGATCGCTTCACATTGCAGATCGAAACTGAAATCTCGCCCCAGACGAACAGCGCGCTTGAAGGCCTCTATCTGGCACGCGGCATTTTCTGCACCCAGTGCGAGGCGGAAGGCTTTCGTCGCATTACCTACTTCCTCGACCGCCCCGACAATCTCAGTGTCTACACGACGCGGATAGAAGCGCCCAGGGACCAGCTTCCAGTCCTGCTCTCGAACGGCAATCTGATCGACCGTGGCCCCCTTGCAGATGGACGCCATTTTGCGGTCTGGCACGACCCCTTTCCCAAGCCCTGTTATCTTTTCGCGTTGGTCGCCGGCGATCTGGGCGTCGTCGAAGACAGTTTCATTACGATGTCCGGACGCACTGTCAGACTCTACATTTATGTAGAGCACGGCAATGAGGCACAAGTATCCTATGCAATGGATGCCTTGAAGCGGGCCATGAAGTGGGACGAAGAAACGTACGGCCGTGAATATGACCTGGACATCTTCATGATTGTGGCTGTTTCGGCCTTCAATATGGGGGCGATGGAAAACAAGGGGCTTAACATATTCAATGACAAGCTCCTTCTCGCCAGTCCCCAGACCGCCACGGATGCCGACTATGAACGCATCGAAAGTGTCGTCGCCCATGAATACTTCCATAACTGGACCGGAAACCGGATCACCTGCCGGGACTGGTTCCAGCTTTCGCTCAAGGAAGGGTTGACTGTCTTTCGCGACCAGAGCTTTTCTGCAGACATGCGATCGGCCGGCGTCAAACGTATTGGCGATGTTCAGCTGCTGCGGGCACGCCAGTTCCAGGAAGATGCCGGCCCCCTCGCGCATCCTGTGCAACCGCAAAGCTACATCGCGATTGACAATTTCTATACCGCAACGGTCTACGAAAAGGGTGCCGAAGTCATTGGCATGCTGAAGACGCTGGTCGGTCCGCAGATTTACCGCAAGGCAACGGATCTCTATTTTGAGCGTCACGATGGACAGGCAGCTACCGTCGAGGACTGGGTACGCTGCTTCGAGGACGCAAGTGGTCGCGATCTGTCACAATTCCGCTTGTGGTATCGCCAATCCGGCACACCGGTCGTCGAGGCTGAGGGCAGCTATGATGCCGCCTCTGGACGTTACAGCCTGACCCTAAAGCAGATCCTGCCGCCTACGCCAGGGCAACCCAGCAAGCTGCCCATGCTTATTCCCCTGCGCCTTGGCCTTGTCGGACAGTCGTCCGGCACATCCCTGCCGCTGACGCTCGAGGGCGAAAACGCACGCGGTCCCCTTGAACGGATCGTCGAACTTTCTTCCTTAGAGCAGCGCCTTGTCTTTACCGACGTTCATGAACCACCCTTGCTGTCACTGGGACGGGGCTTTTCCGCCCCCGTGCACATGCACACCTCGCTGACCCGCGCCCAACGTGCGGTCCTGATGGCCCACGATCCGGATGACTTCAATCGCTGGGAGGCAGGGCACGCTATGGCCAGTGACGTCGTGCTCGCAATGGCGCGCATGGCGCAGGACGGCGGTGCGCCACGGGCAGATCAGACCTACCTCGACGCTATTGGTACGGTCCTCGCCGATGCCCGCAAGGATATGGCGCTTACCGCCCTCATGCTGATGCTTCCCGGCGAAGCTGAGCTTGGCCAGCTGATGCAGCCCGCCGATCCACAAGCCCTGCATGTGGCACGTACAGCGCTCATTCGCGCCGTGGCGCGGCATCACCAGGTAGCGCTCGCCACCCTTTATGGCCAGCTTTCGGACAGCGCCGCCTTTTCACCTGATGCCACCTCGGCCGGACGAAGAGCCTTACGCAATATGATCCTGCGCTACCTGACCGCGGACGATGATCAGGCTGCAGCTGAGCGCGCCAATCAGCATTATCGCAGCGCCAGCAACATGACCGACATGATAGCTGGCCTGACCGCAGTGTGTCGCATCGCATCACCGTTGCGCACAGCCGCCCTCGCTGATTTCCATGATCGCTTTGCCACCAACCCGCTTGTACTCGACAAGTGGCTGAGCGTTCAGGCGCAGTCGCCCCTGCCCCAGACAGTAGATGACGTACGGACGCTGATGCAGCATCCGGCCTTCGATCTCAGAAACCCCAATCGAGTACGGGCGCTGATCGGCGCCTTCAGCGCCAATCATCTGCGCTTTCATGAAGCCAACGGCGCCGGCTACCAACTGATAGGTGAGGTCGTGCGCCAACTCGATCCGATCAATCCGCAAATCGCTGCGCGCATGGCGGGTGCATTTGAAATCTGGCGCCGCTACGACAGCGCGCGCCAGCAGCTGATGCGTACTGAACTGCAACGGATTCTCAGCATGCC
>JAGWRJ010000245.1 GCA_028869725.1 Alphaproteobacteria bacterium
AAATTCGGCGACGGCTGGTCGCCCTTTCGTACACCACCTGAGAAATTCCCGGATTGTATCGATACTATCCGCTCGCAACCGGAGTTCACTGCCCGTAAGATCGATGTGTTTTTCGCGCTCGAAATGCTCAATGTGGGGGCCCATCATGAGATCATCGGCGACCCACGAGCGCCAGGTTCACGCGACGCGGCAAAAATCATCGACCAGATTGGCTGGCTCAAAGAACTGGGCGTAACTGAGACCATCATCCCGCGTCCGCCAAATCTTTCGGGGCTTGAAGAGTATTTAGATTTCCACCGCTGGATTGCGGCAGAAATCATGCCGAAAGTGGGGTAAGGTAGGATGATTGCCGTCGCCTTTGATTCTGCGAAACTGGTGCGCTGCGTGAGGCGGAACTAATCATGCGCAGCTACGAACTCACCATCGATGTTTCTGGTGCCACTGGAATCGCTGTCTCCTTCGTCGCTGCGACTCTGTTTTTGCCAGATGATTTCGGTCCAGCTCCGTTAGAATTGCTGTTCTGCCTCCATGGTGGTGGATATCGTCGCGGGTATTGGCACCCAGTTTTCGCAGGGGAAGGTTATAGTTTCGCCGCCTATATGGCCGCGCGCGGATATGCGGTGCTAACGGTGGATTTGCTGGGCATGGGCGATAGTTTCAGGCCTGAGCCTGAATCGCTCCTGTCCCGCAACAAGATTGCTGCTGCCAATAATCACGTTCTGAGCATGGTAGGCGAAGGCTTACGGAGAGGGAACTGGGGTGCGTTGCCTTCCGATGACATCGCTGTCACGGGGATCGGCCATTCAATTGGCGGCATGATGATCATAACGCAAGCGGCCGAGCATGCTGGTCTTGATCGAGTGGCGGTTCTTGGCTGGACCAATCAGCCCCTGACCTTGGCCGGTGTCAATGTGGCGACGCTGTCAGAAATCTCGTTGCCGGTCGGCTATCATGCCTCTCCGCGTAATGCGATGCGGGCGTTGTTCTACGCGGCAGATGTGCCGACCTGGTTGATCGAGGCAGACGAAGCGCACGGTAGTAAAACACCGTCCTGTCTAGGCCGTGATGCGCTAGCTCCAGGAATCGTCCACACTGCTTCGGCGGCGATTTCGGCCCCGATTTTTCTTGGTAACGGCAATGTCGATACTAGCCCCGATCACTGGGCTGAAGCAGCTTACTTCAAATCGAGCCGCGATATCACGATGATGGTCCTTGAGGGGGCGGCTCACTGCCACAATTTTGCCTCGTCGCGCCGCAAATTATGGGAGCGGATGGACCGTTGGATCGTGGGGCTTCCCGCCGATCGGCTGCTATAGGCTGAACCCGCCATCGACAATGATGGTCTGTCCGGTGATATAGCGGGCCCGTTCCGAGGCAAGAAAGCGCACGGCTTCCGCAATGTCTTCACCGCTGCCGAAGCGGCGCAAGGCGATGCGCTGGCGCTGGGCCTCCCAAATTTTGGGTGTGTAGAGCTCCCGGAGGAAAGCTGCCCCTAAGCCTGCATTGATAATTCCTGGTGCTACCATGTTGGCCCGAATTCCGAAGCGGCCTTCCTCCTTGGCGATTGCCCGTCCGAGCATCTCTATTCCTGCCTTGGGTACTGCAGATAATGCGTCTCCGGGTGGATAGCTGTGGGTTGCGACGGAGACCACGCTGACGAAATTGCCGCCGTTCTGCTTACGGAACTGGGGCAGGGTGGCCGAGACAATGCGGGTGAAGCCGATGAGCTCAGTCTCGAGGACCTCCCGCCATTGCGGCTCGCTGATCTTGCTGACGAAGGGCTGCGAGATCGGAACGCCGCCTCCGAATACCATGGTCCCAATTTTTTTGCTTAGATGTGCGGCCTCGGCAATAGCGCTGCCAATGCTGTCCATGTTGCGCAAGTCGCAATGGACGGCGAAGGCCCGGTCCGGGCCGATTTCCTGTACGAGCGCATCAGCCTTCTCTTTGCCCGAGCGATAGCCGATGGCGACCTGCTCCCATTCGCTCGCGAGCGTTCGGCAAATGGCACTTCCCAAACCACCGCTGCCCCCGACCACAAAGGCACAGCCGCCGTTCACGATTTCACCGGGAGGGTTGTCTGGAGGAACTCGTGCAATGCGGCCGCAAAGGCGTCATTGCGATCAGAGGTGAACATATGACCAGCTCCCTTTGCTTCCCGCACGATAAGCTGCGGAGCCAGGGAGCGGAAGAGACGGACACCTTCGTCCGTCACAATGTCACTATGCTCTGCCCGGACCAGGACTAGCTGCATGCGCGCACGCGCGGCAGCGGCATTGATGGCCTGCCCCTCAGATGGGGGGTTGAGAAATTCTGGCGCCACGGTTCTGGGATCCCAATGCCAGTAGAGCCGTCCGTCGGAGCCTGTTCGAAGAGCTTTGGCGAGCCCCGAATTATCTTCGACAGGGGGC
Source organism: Alphaproteobacteria bacterium (assembly GCA_028869725.1). Lineage (GTDB taxonomy): Bacteria > Pseudomonadota > Alphaproteobacteria > Micropepsales > Micropepsaceae > Rhizomicrobium. The sequence goes on from JAGWRJ010000245.1 coordinate 2,412, forward strand.
CGCTCAAGTAGGCGCGAAAGCACCGCCGCAGCCTCTTCCAGCGACGTGAAGCCGGCGTTACTAGCCCAAAAGAAAGCTCGGATGCGGTCTACGCCCATGTCAGAGATCAATGGCGCCACATCGGCCAACATGATTAAGGCGACTTTTTCGGGATGACGCGTGCCGCCCACCAGCGCGGCCTGGCCGCCCCGCGAGGCGCCCACCAGTGCCACCTTGCGGCCGAGGCCCTCCACTAGGCAGCCAACATCCCGCGCATAGGCGTCCAGCAGGTAATCGCCGTCGGAAGCCCAGTCGCTGTCGCCGTGCCCGCGCAAGTCAAAGGTGAGGGCCCGGTAACCAGCCTCGGCTATACGGCGGGCAGCCCCGCGCCAGGAGCGGCGACTCTGCCCACCGCCGTGGAAAAACAAGACCGGGGGAGCTGCCGGGTCACCGATGGCATCGGCGGCAAGTGTCAGTCCGTCGCCGGCGAGGCGAAGTGTTTCGAATTCCATCCCGCTGTGCCGATCGGTACCCGCAGCCCTTAGCTATTCGGCAGCATCGGTCGGCTTATCGTTTGCGAACTTCCCAGGCGCATGATGCCATTTTCCGTCATTGTGGCTTTCATAAGGTGAGGCAACCTCGATAAGCACACCATGCGCGCTTTTGGGCCCCACCCAACTCCAACGCTGCCAGGTCATTTCCTGATCATTAAAGACTTGGCCATTTCCCGGCAGCTGCAGTCCCGCATCACGGAGTTTGCTCATCGCGCCATCGACATCGTCAGTCGTAAAGCATAGATGATGAACATGCTCACCCTTCTTTTCCAGCCGCTCACCGAGCGGGGTGCCGGGCGCGGGCTGAATGAATTGGATCTCGGTGGAATGGTTAGCGACGAACGTAGCCCAACGCATGCCAGTGTCGGCACCACCCGAAAAGTCGTCATAACGGACGATACGTTCCTCGAGCGACTTGGGGTCGAGGACGCCCAATATTTTGGTCCAATCTTCGATCGCTTGATCGAGATCTTTGACGAGCAAACAGACGTGCGCAAAAGGTCCACTGGGCATTATCTAGTCTCCTTGTTGGTGCATTTCGGTTAATTCCTTAGGGCACAAAGCGAAGCGTTGCTGTCCCAGTTAATACAGTGGTGCAGTCGTTTGCCCTTAGCCAAACCTCGCACTGCGCCTGTTCGTCATCTCTCGCTGTCACCTTGCCGCCCGCAATAAGGTGGTCGCCGGCATAGACATTGTCGAGGAAGCGCGACTGCATCTTGGAGATTGTCGCCCCAGGAAAGGCGGCCATCAACATATTCATCATATAAGCGACATTTGCAGGTCCCTGATTGATAACCTTGTCGCCCAAACCCTTGCTCTTAACGACCTCTGGATCCAAATGGATTGGATTGGGATCATGAAGGAATACGGCCCATTCCTTCATCGCTTCGGAACTCACCCGGTCGATCGTGAAGGCGGGGAGTTCTTCGCCAACATTTGGACTCATGCCAATTCCTTTCTCGGCAGTACCCAGACATTGGTGGTCTCGAGGATGACATTACCACGTTCGTCATGAAGCCGCAGTCTATAGTCGAGCACATCCATGACGCCCAACTTACGACTGCGCTTACGCACTAGACCCAGTATTTCGCCACGGACCCGGTAAGGCACTCCGATTTTGAGGGGCCCCTGAAACTCGACTTCTGAACTGCCCATCATGGGGCCGTCTTCGACGTCGAACTCGCAAACCTCGCAAACGCCCGCCACGGTTTTGCCCATGCCGACCTGGGTTGCGATATAATAATAGATGGGATGGGCAGTGCCATCGGCAGCAGTTTTGACCCCGGTCGAACGGCAGAGCGCTGTGTTCTCTTCGGCCGATATTACATAGGTCGTGTCGCCATCGAGAGATGTTCCGGCCACTTGCGGTGGTGGGGGCAGCGGAGTGTCTTTGCTCATCAGAAGGACCTCGGCAGGCCAAAGCTTTCAGCGATCGTGTTGCGGACCATTTCGTTGCTAATCGGGGTCATGCGCAAGATGCGGTGATCGCGCCAGTAGCGTTGCATGTCCGTCTCAGCCGAATAGCCCATGCCGCCAAGCATCTGAATGCCTAGGTCTGCTGCCTTGACGGCGTTTTCGGTCGCAACCATCTTCAGCATATTGGCCTGTACCCCGCATTCGCGCCCGAGCGACTGCAGCCACGCGACATAGTAGAGCAACAGTTCGGTTTGCTGCTGCCATGTCGCTATATCGGCGATGTAGTGCTGGATGATCTGGAACTGCCCGATGGGCTTGCCAAACGCATGGCGTTGCTTGACGTAATCCAGCGCATCTTCCAGCACGCCATCAATAGCGCCCAGGCACTGCGCCCCGACCATGATGCGTTCGTTGTTGAGGGTGGGCAGCATCATGTACCAGGCCCTGCCGGGTTCTCCGAGCACGTCATTGTCCGGCACGAATACATCTTCCAGCGTCACCGAACAGGAGCCCATCGCCCGCATTCCGAGTTTAGGCAGCAGGGTCGCGGTGACGCCCGGCGATTTCGCGTCCAAGAAGAACAGGGTCAGCCCGTGATGGCGTTTCTCGACATTCTTGTCACTTCGGGCGAGCAGCAGAATGCGGTCCGCAACACGTGCGGCCGTGGTCCACATCTTGGCGCCATTGATTTTCCAGCCGCCATCCACCTTGGTCGCGTATGTCCGCATGGCACCAAGTACATCCGTGCCGCCGCTTGGCTCCGTCATGCCTATAGACACGCGCAGGCGCCCTGCCGCCATTTCAGGCAGCCAGCGGGATTTCTGTTGCTCGGTGCCGTAAAGACCGATCGACTTGGCGCCGGCGAAGGAGGTTAGCCCCCAGGTCCAGAGAAGCCCCCCGGCTGTACGTGCCAGTTCGCGGGCGAAGATCATCTGAATGATGATGTCACCACCTTGACCGCCATAGGCTTCGTCGATGCCAATTCCGAAGTAGCCGCCTGTGGCAAGCTTGTCCCACAGCGCGAAAGGATAATTTTCCTCATCCGCCTCTAATTTGCGCATCCAGTCCTTTGGCGCTTCGGCGTCAACCCAGCGACGGACAATGTCGCGAAAAGCCTGTTGTTCTTCGGAAAGGGAAAAATCCATGGTCCATAGCTCAAGAAACAGCGTGCCGGTCGGAACTTACCAGTGTACTCCCTTATAGGAGGTGCCTCAGCCGATCCTGACCTACCGAACTATAGGTAAGCTCAAATTGACATTCCACCTTCGACCGGGATTACGGCCCCGGTTATGTAGGCCCCGGCCCTCGATGCCAGAAAGATCGCGGCTCCTGCCATGTCTTCTGGTTCGCCTACGCGGCGCCGAGGAACCATAGCGATCAAAGTCTGGTGCATCTGCTCTGAGGTGATTTTTGTCATTTCAGAGGGAAAAAAGCCTGGGGCAATCACATTGACGGTGATGTTGTCCGGACCAAGTCGCTTGGCCAAGGACTTGGTAACATGGTGCAATCCGGCCTTGGCCGCGGCATAGGCGTAAGTCTCGCGCGGGCCAACACGTAGCGCGCCGACTGAGCCAATGTTGATGACCGAGGCCGGCTGTACGGCTGTTCCCGCCGCGCGCAGCTCGGGCAACAGCTTCTGCATCAAGAAGAAGGTGGCTTTTAGATTTAGGTCAAGAACACTGTCCCATCCGTCCTCTGGATATTCTTCGATAGGGGCGTCGCACAGCGTACCGGCATTGTTGACGAGAATATGCAACTTCGATTCACGGCTGGCGATATCTGCGGCTAAGGCCTTTATTCCATCCAGGTCCGAAAGGTCGGCCCTGATGCCGGTAACGCTTCCCCCGGTCTCCCTCGCGATCTCGGTCGCCGCCGCTGCAATTTTGTCGCCAGAGCGGGCGCAGATGTAGACCTTAGCACCTGCGGCCGCGAGCCCGGTGGCGATCATCCGTCCGATGCCGCTTGAGCCGCCGGTAACAAGGGCTACGCGATCGCGGACCGAAAAAAGGCTACTGACATCCATTATTTCGCCTCCGCGATCGACAAAATCATCTGCGAAACCCCTTCCGGGTCGCCCACCAGAAAAGCATGATCTGCGTCGTGGTGGTGCATGGTCCAGCCCAGCGCCCGCGCTCGCTCATGCATGCTGTTCATGATGGTATGTTTGGCAGCGATGTAGTCGACGGGTTTTCTTATTGTCTCTGCCCCTTTTTCTATTGGAGACACGGT
>JAGWRJ010000246.1 GCA_028869725.1 Alphaproteobacteria bacterium
GTCGGGAGGTTCTTCATTGGGGCCAGATTCACTGCGTGTGCGGCGTGCGCCTGCACAACGCGTCTTGCTTGGAGGTAGGGATGAAAGGCAGGATTCTGGGATTTTCGGCCAATGAGGCGGGCGGCGCCATCAGTGGCGAAGACGGCAAACGGTACAAATTCCGAACCGATGCGTGGAAGGCGTCAAGGCCACCCAAAGCGGGCGAGGAGGTCGACTACGAGATCGCCGCCGACGGTACCGCGAGCGAGATTTATCCGCTTCACTCCACGCCAGGCATTGATCTTGGCGATGTCGGCGCCCGGATAAAGGGGGCACTCGGCAGCGGCGGTACGGTCGATGTCGGTGCCGTCAGCAATAAAGCCAGGCAGCTCTTCGTCTCCGGTGCCAATTCGCCGGCGGCCGAGCATGCCGCCACCTTGATGCGCACCAGGCCCACGGTGCCACTCGCCCTGCTGCTGCTGATTGTCAGCCTCTTCATTTCCCTCGTTGGCTGGGACGGCCAACTACCGACGACAAGTGACAGAGGGACCGCCAGCGCCTATTCGGTGATCGGCGTGTCGGACTTCATCGACGGCACCTCAAGTGTGATGACGATGATCAGCAAGAGCGCAAGCTCCACGTCGTTCCTCTCGGCGGGCACGGACAACAGTACGAGCAATATCAAGTTTGGAGCGGCTGCGACTTCGGTGCTGCTCGACCTACTCTATCTCCTGTATCTTGTGCCCATCGGTGCCATATTTATTCTGTGGCGCGAATGGCAGGGCCGGCCAATGGCCATCGCCAGCCTTGGAGTTGGTGCGCTCAGCGTGTTTGGCTTTCTGCTTGCCTACGCGACCGAGATAATGATCAATAGCACGCTCAAAATATACATGGGCAGCACCCTCGCCGGTGGGCTCGCGAGCGCTTTCGGCGTACATCTGGGTGTCCATATGGCCATTGGCGCCTGGCTGCTGCTGATCTTCGGTGGTCTGCTCATCCTGTCGAACCTCGGCATCTTCCGGACGTCGCGCGCGACTGCCTGAGCGCAGGCAAGACCATCTGAGCAAGTGGCCCCCAGAGGAAAACGCTGCCCCGAGCGCCCTGGTCAGCCGACTGAGCCGATGGGGACCGGCCGTCGGCTTCGCCCGCGCCCGGCCAGGGCGCCAAGTCGCGCCAGCTTGCGGGCGCGCAAAGCGTGCCCCATGATCACAAGGTTACGGGGGCGACAGATGCGATATCTCACGGCACTACTATTCGGACTTTTCCTGGCCATGCCTGCTATGGCCGCACCACACCCTTCCGCGCACCACGCGAGCGTGGAGCACGACAGTGTGGGCCTTTTGCCTGTTCATGCAGATGCCAAGAGCGGCAAGATCCTTTTTACCCTGCCCAAGCCTGGACCCGACGGCGTGTCCGCGAGATTCCTCTACACCACGTCTCTGCGCACCGGACTTGGATCGGCGCCAACATTTCTTGATCGGGGCCGCATCGGGGCCACACAGATCATCGCCTTCCGACGCATCGGCGGGAAGGTCGCCATCCAGTTCGAGAACCCGCGTTTCCGTGGTACCGGCGAACCTGCATCTGATCCCCGCGGCAGTAATAATTTCGCGGTCTCGACGGTGTGGATGGGCAAGGTGGCATCGAACCTTCCCAATGGAGGCTTCACCGTCGACATCTCGAGCTTCCTTGCGTCCGACACCCTCGGCATTGCCGAGTCGCTCAATCAAAGCAGCGATACGATGGGCACCGGAGACAATCCTCAAGGGGCTGGCAAAGGCTTCAAGCTGGCGCCCAAGCTGAGCGCGGCGGTGCCGACGTCGGTGAAGGTATTTCCGGACAATATCGAGGTGGATGCGATCCAGACCTACACCTCGGACCATCCTGGCGCCGAAGTCGACAACATTGCACCCGACCCGCACCAAGTGAGCTTTACCGTTCATTCCAGCTTCGTGAAGCTGCCTGGGCCCGGCTTCGTGCCGCGGGTGTTCGATCCACGTATTGGTGGATTTTCGACCCAGGTCGTAGATTTCGCGGCACCTCTCGGCCAGGACGTCGTGCGCGACTACGCCAACCGCTTCCGGCTGGAAAAGATTCACCCTGGTCCCGGCCCTTCACGGGTGAAGAAGCCCATCGTCGTCTATATCGACAATCGCGCACCAGAGCCGATCCGCCAGGCGCTCATCGACGGCGTCAGCTGGTGGAAGAAGGCGTTCGAAGCTGCGGGCTTCATCGACGCTTTCCAGGTTAAGGTTCTGCCACCGAACGTCGATCCGATGGATGTCCGCTACAACGTGGTGAACTGGGATGATCGGGCCACGCGCGGCTGGTCCTACGGACAGGAAA
>JAGWRJ010000247.1 GCA_028869725.1 Alphaproteobacteria bacterium
ACGTCGTGAAACTGCAATTCCCCCTCCCTCGACCAACCGGCTCGTCACCAGTGGGCTGACACGTCTTTTTCTGTGTGCGGCAGAAGCTTGCGGCCAACCGGTCTCTCACCAGTGGGCCGACACTCATTTTCTGTCGCACCAGGTCAGTTCGTATGCTCGAACCGTTCCCCAACGCACGCTTACATGTACTATCATGGCTGTCAATAACTTTTTCACAAAAATGTCGATAAGGAATTTACGGCGCGTCACAAGACGCAGCTATGGCGCCTTCGCGCGTGCAACGCGTCTGGGTGTCAGGAGGTACGAAAATGCCTGAGGAGATCGGCCATCAGGGCGCGCACACCCTCAGGTTCAATGCCGAGTATCGTACGCAGGTCACGGCCGATAAGCGCGTCGGCAAAGGCGCAGTAGGCCAAAAAGTCCACCATTCCAGCGACATCGTAGCTGGGCCCGCCGGGGACCTGGTTGAGGCGCGCGGTGATTTCGGCGGCAAGGTTACGTACCGCACCGCGTATAAGTTGTAGCTGGTCGCGATTTTGCGACAGCGCCATCCAGGCGGCCAAAACCCCTGCCCCACCACTGCCAAAGGCATCGAACACGCTTTCAACCAGACGGCGCGCTCGGGTGGAGGCGGGCCCGCCTTCATCCAGACTTCGAATCAGAGCGGACGACATATCTTCAAGCATGGAATGCATCAGGGCTTCATGGAGTTCTTCGATGGAGCCGAAATGATGGAGAATAGTGCCATGGGTTCGGCCCACGGCCCGGGCCACGGCGGTGAGGGTGACTGCCGCCGGTCCGCGCTCGAGCAGGATCTTGCGGGCGGCGGCGAGAGAATGGGCGCGCATCGCATCGTGCGTTTCGCGGGCTCCGATCCGGGCACGGGCCCGCGGCTTTTCTTTGATGACATTTTTGTCGATAGAAACGCCCCGGCGCCTGCCTACCCCATGGCACGCGTCCATGGCAAGGCCCGTCGTCACCGAGAGGACGGGTGATGCGCCGTTATTCCATGGCGAAGAAGCTGGGCAGAAGGAAGGTCGCGACTTTTCGGGGCGCGGCGCGCTCGCGATCAAGCATGTCGGAGAGATGTTGCCCGAGGAGGGCATCACCAAAGGCCATGAAGGCCAGCATCAGGACGGCCGAGGTCACGGCGCGATGATGAATGCCCTCGGCGCGGGCAAATTTCTCCTCAATCGCCTCGACGAGACTTGCGACCGCCTCCTGGATCCCGTCGAGATGGTCGAAGTTATGGGATAGTGCGATCCACGCAGCGAGCTTGCCTGCCCCGCCCTTGCTGAAGGCATCAAAGACGATATCGATCAATGCCCTGGGCGCCGCCGCGTCGGAGCGCAGATGGCGGACGGCGCTGTCGAGCGCCTCGGTGAGATCGCGCACCATGATGGCCATGAGATCAGACTGCAGCTCCGCGGCCGAGCCAAAATGATGCAGGAGATTACCGTGCGTCATGCCGACTGCGGCCGAGACCCGCTGGATCGTCACCGCATCAGGACCTTCGTCGAGCAGAAGCTGCCGGGCGGCCGCGAGGATCTCACCTCGCGCCTCTTCCGGCGTGCGCCGGCGCCGGACTGTGCGGGTGACGCGGGATTTGGCACGGGGCGCTGACTTTTTGGCCGGGCGCGCCCGGGCGGGCTTGCGAGGAGCCATTTTGGGGTCCGTTGACAGAGATGTCGAATTCAACAGTGAACCTAGGTGAGAACCTCCAAAAAGCAAGGGTTTTACTGGATCTATCCCAACCCTGAGACAAAGCATATATTAACAATACTGTCTATAATCGCGCGATTCGGGGCACTGCCCTGCCCACCTGACAGCTGCCGCAGAAGGCCTGAGGCGCTGCCATCGACACTGGGGCGCGACACTTTGCGCAGCCTTTATGGGTGGCCATTATTGACATTTTTGTTAGTACAGCCTATATCCTCTTTCATCCGAGGTTCCAAGAGGCTGTCATGTCACACGAAGCCCAATCCCATACCCCTCCCGATTTGCGTATCGAATCGCGCAATCTCAAATTCCAAGCCAGCGACCGGGCGGTGCGCTGGTGGCATGGGGGCGACCCCATCGCGACCGCGTTCTTCAACGCCCTGTCCGCGCTTTTTCCGCAAGGCGAGCGCTTCTTCATCGATAGCGTGAAGCGCTACCGCACGCTTGCCCATCCGAAGCTCGAAAAGCAGATCGCGACCTTCATTACCCAGGAAGCCCTGCACACCCGCGAGCACCTGGCCTTCAACCGCCTCGCCAGCGAGCGCGGCTACGATCTGTCCGAGATCGACCGCTTCCTGACCAAGCGCATCAGCTTTGCCCGCAGCCGGCCAGAGCGCGAGCAGCTCGCTGCCACCATTGCCCTGGAACATTTCACGGCGATTCTTGCCCACGAGCTGCTGCGCGATCCGCGCTATCTCGATGGCGTTCCGACCGAGATCCAGCAGCTGTGGCGCTGGCATGCGATCGAAGAGATCGAGCACAAAGGCGTCGCCTTTGACACCTTTCTTGCCGCCACGAAGGATATCTCCGGCCTGCGCCGCTGGTTCATCCGCTCCTATGTGATGGTGATCACCACGATCCTGTTCTTCCATGAGGTGGGATACGGTGTGTCGCGGTTCTTCCGCCAGGACGGCATCAACACACCGAAGACCTGGTTGAGGTTTCTGCACTATCTTCTGGTGCGTCCAGGAATGCTGCGCCGCGTGATCGCGAGCTATTTCACCTATTACCGGCCGGGGTTTCATCCCTGGCATGTCGATGACCGGCCACTGATCTCGATGTATGAGCCTCAGCTGGCGCTTTAAGCCCAGCTGAGGAGCAGCGCGGGATCTCGCCGCACGCTTGCTCCCCTTGAAGAAGGAGGCCGTCTATGACCCCCGTCAGATGCAGTGGCGGTCTCCTTCTTCACTTTTTTACGCCCGGGGCAGCAACAAATCCACCACGGACTGATCTGATCCACTTTTCTGACCGGTGGCGCGCCGGAGGGCGTCAACATCCACCCTGGATACGAACGTGCAAGCCCGCGCCTTGCGCGCGACGTTGAGAGCGCGGATCATGAACCGGCTGGATCCGACTCTCACTGCTTCTGCTGCCATGAAAGCGCTCGCCTTGATGGCAAGCAGCTGCGCCAGTCGGCACCGCGATCGCCAGCTTCTGGCACTGGTCAAGGCTGCAACCCTTAGCCTGACGGGTGGAGCTCATGGCAGTCAGCTCTGCGCACGCATGGCGCAGGCTGATGCGGCTCTGGCAGAAAAGCTCGCCGCCCTGCCCTGTTGGCGCCACGCGCCGATCTTCTCGCAAACCGAACGCGCCGCTTTACGCTGGATCCATTGCGTGGCGGAAGCCCGTCACCAGGATGTCTCCGACACCGAATACGCCGAG
>JAGWRJ010000018.1 GCA_028869725.1 Alphaproteobacteria bacterium
TGAACCAGAATCCGCCGAATGGCATACCCCACTCCCACATCCAGTGATGGACGCCAAACGCCCAGCCGTTGTGCCACATCTTTTTCGTCCCTCAATCGCCCCTTCCACATATAGGCACCGTGAGGCGCTTGTGCAGCCCTGTCCGCGCACCTTTTGCTGCCGGTGCGGCAGGCTGCGCGCACCAGCACCTTTTCATCAAGCCGAAGTGACTGGTGGGTGGCAATTGCCGTCCCTATTGTCCGGACATGTGCCAACGCCGTCTCCCGTCTGTCTGCAGCCACCGCACCCACCTGGTTCGCGGTCTTCTGGCTGTGGCCGTGGCCTTTGGTCTGTGCGGCCCCGCCGGGGCCAAACCTGCCTCCCCCGAGCGGCCAGTCGTGATTGAATTGTATACAAGCCAGGGATGCGGCTCCTGCGTACCGGCCGACGCTTTTCTGGCTCAGCTCGCAGCACGCAAGGACGTTGTCGCCCTGAGCCTTCCGATCACCTATTGGGACATGCTTGGCTGGAAGGACACGCTGGCCACGCAGGCCAACACCGACCGGCAGAAGGCCTATGCCCAGGCCATGGGCCGCGGCGGTGTCTATACCCCGCAGGTCATCGTTGACGGCATCAAGGACCTCGTCGGCAGCAAGGAAGCTGCGATCGACAAGACCATCACCGCACGCGAGGCCAAACTGCCTGACGTCCCCGTTACAGTATCACTGCGTGCCAAGGAGGTGCATGTCGTCGTCGGGACAGCCAGAACAAAACCCAACCGCGACGCTACTATCTGGATGATGACCGTCCGCCCGCGCGCAACGGTTAAAATCGGTGCTGGCGAGAATGCCGGGCGGACACTGACCTATCGTGACATCGTAACCGAGATAAAGGCTGTGGGGCTATGGAAGGGCAAAAAGGTGACGCTTGACCTGCCACGTGCGGCTACCGGTTCCGGTCCCAAAGACGGTATAACCGTCATCGTGCAGCAAGGAGGCTATGGCCCAATCCTTGGTGCAACACCAATCGATTGGCCCAGCCCCCCCAGATAGCATGTCGCTCTTTTTTGATCAGGCCTGGTTCGATGCGCGCCTGAACGCACTGGGACTGAGTCGCCTGGATGTGGCGCGAACTCTGGGGCTCAACTCCGAGCAAGTATCCGCGCTCTTCAAGGATCAGCGCGAACTGTCGCTTGCGGAAGTGCGGTTGCTGGCAAGCTTGCTCGCAGCCCCGATCGATGAAGTAGCTGATCGCGCCGGTGTTTCGACGCCGCGGGAGGCCTCGACCTCCTGGCAGGCCCGGCTGGCTGCAATCGAAGCCAGACTTATTGAAATACGGGCACTTCTGGCCGGGCGCCGCCGCTAGGTCAGGGCGTTGAGCTGCTGCGTGTGCGGCCGGCGCTTGGAACCATATGCCTGCAGTGCACGCTCACGCAGACGCACAGCCTCTTCGCGCACCTGACCTTGTGCCAGGAGCTGGGTCAAAAAGCGTGCATCGATTACAAGATCCAGATCATCAACTGTGCCGGAATGGGACAGTAAGCGCGCATGTTCCCAGGCGGGTGCGTGCAAGTCTGAGGCGTGTGCACAGACAGCGTCTGCTGCCGACGCACGTCGCACACCCTCTGGAAAAGTCCGGATCGGCATAGATCCTATACACCGCAACACCGTCATAACTGAATATTAACTCAATATCACAGCGATGGGGAGACCCAGCCACCTCAGAGCCGCAAAATTTCTGATTTTTTAAGTACCGGCCGCGATGATCGGCACAAAGGCCGCAGAAAGAAGGCCTGGGATGGTGGGTAGTGCTTAGTCAGACGCTTCCGAAGAAGCCCGTCGACGGTATGCGGGCTTTAGCCGCTGCACATGAGATCGACCGACTGCGCCTCTCGGTGGCAGCCGCGCGTGAAGTCTCATTTGACTGGACGCTTCACGATGATCGCATCGCGTGGGATGGCGATTGCGAGATTCTGTCTTTGCACACAGACCCGAACCGGCTGTACCGCGGAGATGGGCTGCGCCGCTGGATGTGCCCGCAGTCGCAAGCTGACATCACACGGCTGATTGAAACACGAGCGCCATTTGACCGGCCTTTCGAGCTGGAATTCGAGGCCAGTTCGGCCCTGGAAACCATTGTGTTCGAGATGCGCGGCGTGCGCATTGCCCGCCCCGACGGTCAAGCGGAGCGTCTGTCCGGTATCGTACGGGTCGTCACCGAGAAAAAGCGCGAAAATCAGCGTCTGCACTATCTCGCCACACGGGACGAGCTTACTGGCCATCTCAATCGCACCAGTCTGCGTACGGAGTTGGCCCACGCTATCGAGCAGGCCAAGCGGCAGAAGGGCAGTTGCGCCTATCTCGTGACAGCGATCGACCGCCTGGCGATGATCAACGAGGCCTATGGTTTTGGCGCAGCCGATGAGGTCATCGTCGCCGTAGGGGAGCGCATAAGCAAGGTCCTGAGAGCTGACGACATCATCGGACGCAGTGCCGGCAACAAGCTTGGGATTATTCTCACTACATGCAGCGAACGGGAAATATCGGTCGTTGCCGAGCGCTTGCGTGAAAGCGTGCGCTGCGATCTCATCGCGACCCGTGCCGGGCAGGTGGCGGTTACCATCTCGGTGGGCGCGGTATTCCTGCCTGGTGCGGCCGCGTCCAGTCAGGAAGCAATGCTGCGGGCAGAAGAAGCTCTGGACCGGGCCCGAGCAGGAGGCCGTGACGGCTTCGCCGTTTACGCCAAATCAGCACAACGCGAGATGGCGCGCCTGCGGTTAATGGCGATTGCCGACGAGGTTGTCAGCGCGCTCAAGGAGAAGCGGCTGGTGTTTGCCTACCAGCCAATTGTCACGGCGGACGAACATCTGCCCGTGCACTATGAGTGCCTCTTGAGATTGCGGCGTTCCGACGGAGAGGTCGTCAGTGCCGGGCACTTCATACCGGCAGCCGAGCAGCTCGGACTGGTACGGCTGGTTGACCGGTGTGCACTCGAGATGGCGATATCCCAGCTGCGTGCACAGCCACGTATCAGCCTTGCGGTCAACGTCTCGGGCACTTCGGCGCGCGATCCAGCCTGGCTCGAGAGTTTTGTCGGATACGTCCGCTGTCATCGCGACGTCGCCCGCCGGATGATCGTCGAACTGACCGAAACGGCCGCACTCAACGATTTCGAGGAAAGCGCCCGCTTCGTCAGCAATCTGCGCGAGCTGGGGTGCACCGTGGCAATCGATGATTTCGGCGCCGGTTATACCTCATTCCGCAATCTGCAGATGCTTAACGTCGACATGGTGAAGATCGACGGGTCTTACGTGAAGGGGCTCTGTACCTCACCAGACAATCAGATCTTCGTCCGCACACTCGTCGATCTGGCGCGCAATTTCCAGCTTAAGACTGTGGCTGAATGGGTCAGCTCGGACGAGGAGGGCGCGCTGCTCGAGAGCTTCGGTGTGGACTACTTCCAGGGCTTTCATTTCGGCATGCCAACGCTGGAACCGGATTTTGCGCGGTCTGCCACGTCCCATAGCGAATGAACAAAAAAGCCCGCATCCGCCGCGTGGCAGATGCAGGTCTCATATGTGAGACTGACAATTCCCGCCCCAGGACTAAATAAGACGCGGCTCCTTGCGTCGCCGGTCAGCGGCGCAAGGAGGCGCGTTACTCGCCTATGCCGTGCGGTTCAATGAGCGCAACACGTATTGCAGGATGCCCCCGTTGGTGAAGTAGGCAACTTCGTCTGCCGTATCGATGCGCAGATTGAGCGGCAACGGCTTGCTGGAGCCGTCCGGGAAATGAATGGTCGCCGTGATCGCGCTACGCGGCTTGATAGAACCAGACAGTCCAGGAATGTCGATCACCTCTGCACCGGTCAGGCCATAGTCCTTGCGACCCTTGCCTTGCTCGAACACCAGCGGGGCAATGCCCATGCCGATGAGATTGGAGCGATGGATACGTTCGAAGCTCTCGGCAATTACCGCACGCACTCCCTGCAATTTTGGGCCCTTTGCCGCCCAGTCGCGGCTCGACCCAGTGCCGTATTCCTTACCGCCGATCACCACGACCGGAACACCTTCCGTCCGGTAGCGCATGGCGGCATCGAAGATGGACATTTCTTCACCGCTGGGCTGGTGGAGCGTCAGACCACCTTCCCGGCCGCCCATCATTTCATTCTTGATGCGGATATTGGCAAATGTTCCGCGTACCATCACCTCGTCGTTGCCGCGGCGTGAGCCATACGAATTGAAGTCCTCGAACTTCACACCATGCTCAAGCAGATAGCGACCTGCAGGACTGTCCTTCTTGATCGACCCGGCCGGAGAAATATGGTCCGTGGTGATGGAGTCTCCGAACAGCGCCAGAATCCGAGCTCCCTTAATGTTCTCGACGGGTGTCGGCTCCGCCGTCATGCCCTCAAAATAGGGCGGCCGTTTCACGTAGGTCGAACGTGTGTCCCAGGCATAGGTAGTGCCTTTATTGACTTTGACCTTGCGCCAGGCCGGGGTTCCCTCAAAGACGTTGCTGTAGCGCGCACGGAACGAGCTGGGCTTGACGGCGTTGCGGATCGCTGCGGCAATTTCCTGACGCGAAGGCCAGATATCCTTGAGGTAGACAGGCTCGTTATCCTTGTCGTAGCCAACCGGTTCTTTGGTCAGGTTGATGTTCATTGAACCCGCCAGAGCGTAGGCGACCACGAGCATCGGCGACGCGAGATAATTGGCGCGGACCAGGGGATGGACGCGCCCCTCGAAATTGCGGTTTCCGGAAAGTACCGAGACCGCCACGAGATCGCCAGTGTTGATGGCGTCCGATACCGGTTCCGGCAGGGGACCGGAGTTGCCGATGCAGGTGGTGCAGCCATATCCGACGAGGTTGAACCCAAGCTTGTCGAGATACTTGGAGAGACCGGCTTTTTCGAGATAATCCGTGACCACCTGGCTTCCCGGTGCCAGCGAGGTCTTGACCCAGGGCTGCACCTTCAGCCCGCGTTCAACGGCGCGCTTTGCAACCAGACCTGCGCCGATCATCACGCTGGGATTGGATGTATTGGTGCAGGAAGTGATGGCGGCGATCACCACGTCACCATGACCGATGGATTTCTCACTGCCGGCAAGCTTGACGCGACGATTGGCGTCATCTTCCTTGTGAAAGACGTTCATCAGGGCCGACGCAAATTCGTCCGCTGCATCCGCCAGCGCGACCCGGTCCTGTGGCCGTCGCGGCCCGGCAAGCGAGGGCTGAACCTCGCCGAGATCGAGCGAGAGCGTGGTGGTGAATACCGGATCTTCGCTGCGTGCGCTGCGGAACAGCCCCTGCGCCTTGGCGTACTTCTCAACGAGAGCGATGCGCGCCGGTTTACGGGCCGTCGTCTTGAGGTAGCGCAGAGTTTCGGCGTCGACCGGAAAAAATCCGCAGGTGGCACCATACTCTGGAGCCATATTGGCGATCGTCGCACGATCTTCCAGCGGCAGTTCATCAAGGCCTGGGCCGTAGTACTCGACGAACTTGCCGACCACCCCCTTCTGGCGCAGCATCTGGGTAACCGTGAGCACAAGATCTGTCGCCGTCACACCAGGACGTAGTTTTCCGGTCAGGCGAAATCCGACTACTTCGGGAATGAGCATCGAGATCGGCTGACCCAGCATGGCCGCTTCTGCTTCAATGCCGCCCACGCCCCAACCCAGAACCGACAGACCATTGACCATGGTGGTGTGGCTGTCCGTCCCGACGAGTGTATCGGGGAAGGCATGTTCTTCCGTTCCGCGGCCGGTCTTGACCTTTCGGGTCCACACCGTCTGGGCGAGATATTCGAGATTGACCTGATGGCAGATGCCGGTACCGGGCGGTACGACGCGGAAGTTCGAAAAGGCCTGCTGGCCCCAGCGCAGGAAGGCGTACCGTTCGCCATTGCGCTCGAACTCAATACCAACGTTCTTTTTGAACGCGTCGCGGCTTGCAAAGTTGTCAACCATCACCGAGTGGTCGATGACGAGATCGACTTCGGCGAGTGGATTGATTTTTTGGGGGTCACCCCCGAGTTTGGCCATCGCCTCGCGCATCGCGGCCAGATCAACCACAGCCGGAACACCGGTCAGGTCCTGCATCAGCACGCGTGCTGGACGGAAGGCAATCTCACGATTGGAGGTTTTCTTCGTGAGCCAGGCGGCTACGGCACGGATATCCGCTGCGGTCACGGTATTGCCGTCTTCGTTGCGCAGCAGGTTCTCAAGCAGAACCTTGAGCGAGTAGGGCAGCCGGGAAATACCGGCCAGGCCATTCTTCTCGGCAGCGGTGAGACTGAAATAGACATATTTCCGGTTGCCGACGGTGAGTGTTTTCTTGGCCTTGAAGCTGTTGGGGTGCGTCACGGGCAGAATCCCTTGGGCGAACGGTTGAAGGGGAGCGGCCGTGGTTTAGTGAGATTTGGGCGGGATGCCAAGTCTTGCGCCCATCCTTCCTGCCGGCGCACGCTGGAGGCGGGCTTGGCAGAGGTGCCGCAATGGGCAAATCAGTGGGTGTGCGCGTTGAGACTGACGGGGCCGTGACCACGGTGATCCTGGACCGGCCACAGCTGCGCAATGCGGTGGACGGGCCGACTGCCGAAGCGCTGGCGGAGGCATTCCTCGCCTTTGAGCAGGACAGCGCGCAGAAGGTGGCGGTCCTTTGGGGAGCAGGTGGAACCTTCTGTTCCGGGGCGGACCTGAAGGCCATCGCAGCCGGGCGTGGCAATCAGCTCAGCGCCCCAGGGGAAGATTTTGGCCCTCTGTCCTGCGATGCTCCGATGGGGCCGACGCGAATGATGCTGTCCAAGCCCGTTATAGCCGCCATCGCCGGTCATGCCGTCGCAGGTGGGCTGGAGCTGGCGTGCTGGTGCGATCTGCGCGTAGCTGAGGAAGATGCGGTTTTCGGGGTGTTCTGCCGGCGCTGGGGCGTTCCCCTGATCGATGGCGGTACCGTGCGCCTGCCACGGCTGATCGGCCACTCCCGGGCCATGGATATGATCCTCACCGGCCGGCCGGTTGGGGCCCAGGAGGCACTGAGCTTTGGTCTGGCAAACCGGGTAGTGGCCAGGGGCCAAGCCCGGCAGGAGGCCGAGCGTCTCGCCCTCGACCTGGCGCGTCTACCCGAGCTCTGTTTGCGCGGTGATCGCGCTTCGGCCATCGAGCAATGGGATCTTGGCTTTGCGGGCGCGATGGCCAATGAGTTCCGCCACGGCAGTCAGTCGCTCGCCTTGGACCGCGGCCGCGCGGGAGCCGCGCGCTTTGCCGCTGGCAAGGGCCGTGGAGGCCGGTTCGACGATCTCTAGCCTGAAGTCATGGCCGCAGCGGCCTTACACTCCATATTGTTGCCCGATTCGGCGCCGATAAGCGTCAGGTTATGGGGGGAATGCGGCCGAGCGGGCCGCCCGGTTTCACGGGAACGGATTGGTCGTGCGTCACAGGCAAATGGCGAGGTCGTGTGCTGTGCTGGCAGCAGCGCTGCTCATCAGCTGCGCGACCATAGGGCCGAGCATTGCCCAGGCGGATTTTCTGCAGCGACTGCAGCGTGACCGTCTTGGCGTAGTCCAGGACGGCACCTATGACGCCGGCGACAATATAAGTTTTACGCTCGATCGTGACGGTTCGTATTACCTGATGCGCTTTACCGGGCGGCGCGAAGTCTTCGTGCTCTATCCGCAGAATGCGTCGTTGGGCGGTCGCATTCTCAAATACGATTCCGGAAAGACAGCCCTGCAGATCACGGGCTGGGGCGCAATGACCCTTTACACTGATGCCAAGCCGTCAGGTCTGCCGGTCATGCGCACTGGCGATTCCACAGCTCCAGTGATGGCATTGGCCTCGCTCGACGATGTGAAGGTCGCAGCAGCCGCGGAAGCGCAAAAGCTCGCGGCAGATCGCCAGCTGCCTTTGACCTTTGAGGCGCAATGGAATGAACTTGCAAGTGATCCGGCGAGCCGAGCTGAATGTCTGGACGCGCTGGAAAACGCGGCAAGTGGAATTGATCGTTTCGCCAGGGCACCTGCAGCACAAAGGGCCATTGCGGCGCAGATCCGGACGGTACGCGTGGTCCCAGGCGCAACACCTACGCTGCAGCGCAAGGATCACGACCTGGTCGTCACCTATGTAACGGCCAGCGGCTTTGCGGGCCGCGCTTCATCGCGCGCTATTGCCCGGGCGCTGCACCTGATCTTTCACCTCAAAGGCGATGACTGATCCTCAGGCGCGTTCTGCACCAATCTGGCAAGAGTGACCGCCCACGTGCGGCTCAGGGCTGAAAGTCTTTCGGAGCCAGCTCGAAGTGAGCAAACTCAAACCCGGGCGCTACAGTACATCCCACGAGGCCATAGGCGCCCAGCGGTCGGGCGCACTGCCAGGCGCGGGCCGGGACGACAAGCTGTGGAACGTGTCCGGCTTCGACCTGCGGGCCAAGGCGGTAATAGATCGGCGACAATCCTTCGCGCGCGATCCCCACTTCCAGGGGCGATCCCCGATAGAAGTGCCAAATCTCCACTGCGTCGATGCGATGCCAGCGTGACATCTCTCCTGCTTTGAGCAGGAAATAGATCGCCGTGCCATGGGCGCGACCGGCAGCATTGCTCCTGTCGCGAAAGCTTTCGCGATACCAGCCTCCTTCGGGATGGGGAGACAGCTCCAAGGTGCGGATGAGCGCGTCAGCTTCGCTCATGCGTGCACGCCGGCGCACACATGGGTCCAGTGATGCGTCCACTCAATGATGCCCCGCAGCATGAGACCGTCAGCTCCCGAGAGATTGCCGAAGGCAGTCTCAGGCACCGCGGCTACTGCCGGCAACAGAAAATGCGCAACCTGCCGGTCCCGCGTTTCGCCAGTTCCGTTTCTCGGCTGAGGTCCCGCTGTTGTCGACAAGACTATGGTTCTTTGCGTTCAGACAGTTGTGCTGCGCCTTCAGGTCCGACGCCGCGCAAACGGGTTCTCTGCGCCGCGGCGCACCAGCGCCTGAATACCTGCAGCGACCGAGCGGGCATCGGCTAGGGCATCATGGCGCTGACCTGCAAAATCGACGCCGCACAGCGGCCCCACGTCGCAGGCATGGCGTCCTCTGGTTTCGATGCCATTGGCACGCAGCCACTCCGCGATATTGAAATAATGCCGCAGCGGCTGCTCCGCGGAAAGTCCGTAAAGCAGCAGATTTTCCGCGATCACGAGATCGTCGCGGCCGAAGGCGCAGACCTGACCATCCGCGCAGAAATCAAGAAAGGCGCGGTAGGCTGGCACGAAATCAACGCCCTCCGCTGCTAGCCGGGCATTGGTGATCCCGGTCAGCTGAACGAGATAGTCTGACAACTCAGGGTTGAATCGTGGGCGCACCAGAAAATTGAATGCAGCCAGCTCATCCAGACTGCCTGCATCGAGCCGGACGGCGCCGATCTGCACGATTTCCTTGAACTGTCCCGGCGCCAGCCAGCGCCCCTGGAGGGCTCCGGCCCAGGAGGTGAATTCCAGATCGAAGACGATTGCAGTTGCAGCCACCGAGCGCTCTCCAGTGCGGCAGCCAGAAAGGCCGTCAGCTCTGGTTGAAGGAGCCGGCCAAGCCCTGGCCTTAAGATTTTGTTAATCGTGCCACGGGATCGTCTCAAAGTGGCACCGAAAGGATCTCAACCATGGCAGTGCCCGAGCATGCAAGTCCGGTTCTGCCGCCGCTCACATCTTCGAGGCAGCATGACCAGCCGCAGGACCTCAACCGGCTCCAGACCGTGCCAATGTCACGCGCTGGTGGGGCAGGAACTGTCGGATCTGCCCGGTTCCCCCGACGCAAGGTTCCATGATTGGCATTGGAGCCATGCACCAAAGCGGTATCGTTTTACCCGCGCCTTGGGCTAAGAGAAGCGCCAATTCGCCGCCCGCTTTAGGGCCACATTCGTCGATGGACCACCATGACCCCTGAAACCGCACGTCGCGCAAGCACCGCCAGCGCCTCTGCTGCTGCGCATGATGAAGACGCGCTGGCAGCACAGTGCCTGCGTGCAGGCACTGCACTGATCGCATCATCACGCCCGGACCTCACCGCGTTTTTTAACGACTTCTACGCCGGCGCCTCTCCCCAGGACATCATCCGCTACACTCCGGCGAGCCTGGTAGAACTGGCCGAGCGCGTATTCGAGGCAACGAGCCGTCGCAGTGAGGATGAGACGCTCGTCGAACTATTCACCTTCCACACGCAGCGCGAGGACGGCCCTCTTGCCGAGACCGTACTGCTTGCCGTCAACGACGACCGGCCGTTTCTGTTCGATTCCCTAATAGGTGAGGTAAGCTCCCAGGCCGCGCATATTCATGCCCTGTTCCATCCGATCCTCACCACCGTCCGCGATGATGGTGGCCGGCGCACCAGCAAGGGCCGACAGCTGCGCGAAAGCGTGATCGTCCTCATCCTGGAAGCAACAACCGATGAGCAGCGCAAAGCGGCACTACTGCGTGGGGCTCAGGACGTATTTTCCCAAGTACGCGTTGCAGTGCGCGACTGGAAGGCGATGCAGGCTCGTCTGGCAGAGACCATTCAGACCCTGAAGAGCGTACCGCCCGCGATCGCTCCCGACGAACTCGCAGAAACCCTGGCGTTTCTCACCTGGCTTGGCGACAATCATTTCACGTTTCTGGGCTGCCGCGATTACGCCTATGACGAATCCGGTGGCAGACTGAACGCCATCGCCGACAGCGGGCTCGGAGTTCTCAGTGACATAGAAGCGCGCGTCATCCACAGGGGAGCTGATCGTGGCGCACTGAGCCCGGATGTGCGCGAATTTCTGACTGCCCCTTCACCACTCATAATCACCAAATCCAATGAGCGCAGTCTTGTGCATCGCCGTGTCGTCATGGATTACGTCGGCATCAAGATCTTTGATACGGCGGGGCGCTTGACCGGTGAGCGCCGCTTTGTAGGTCTCTTTACGTCGAGCGCCTATTCGCGGCGTCCCTCGGAAATCCCCCTACTCCGGCACAAGGTGGCGCGCGTCAAAGCCCGGGCGTGGCTGGCGCCAGACAGCCACGATGGCAAGGCCCTCGCCCACATCCTGGATACTTACCCCCGCGACGAGCTTTTTCAGGCAACCGAAGACGAAGTGTTCGCTACGGCCATGGGCATTTTGCGCCTGGGTGAACGACCTCAGGTTCGGGTATTTCTGCGCTTTGACCGCTTTGACCGCTTCGTTTCCGCGCTCGTATTCGTGCCGCGAGACCGCTACGACACCCAGATCCGGGAAAACATTCATCAGCTGCTCGCACAGCGGTTCAATGGACGCATCACCGCGTCGACGCCAATTCTTGATGACTCGATGCTGGCGCGGGTGCACTACATCATCGGCCGCAACGAAGGCGACCGGCCTGAGGTCGACGTACACAGTCTGGAAGCAGACATCCGTGCGGCGATCCGCACCTGGCAGGACGGTTTTGCTGACGCCATGGCAGCTGAACACGGCGAAGCCGAGGGCGCAAGACTGGCTGCGCGCCATGCGCTGGCATTCCCGCCGCGCTATCGCGACGCGTTTTCGCCGGAAGAAGCCGTGCGCGATCTTGACGAACTGCTCGACCTGGCGGGCATGGGCGGTAGCAGCGGGGTACGGGCACGTGCCTATCGCGCTGCACGTGATGAGCACGGCGCGTTGCGTCTCAAACTTTACGCGATCGGCTCGGTACTGCCGCTTTCGACCAGTCTTCCCGTCTTTGAAAATCTCGGCTTTCGAGTGATTGCCGAAGACTCATACACTTTTGCTCTTGACCTGGGTGAGCACAGGGCGGATGCCGCCGTGCTGGACTTTGAGATGACCCGCGCTGATGGAACCGCAGTAGATCTTGGCGCGATCAAGCAACGGCTGGAAGATGCATTTCATGCGGTAGTTTCGGACGCCGCCGAATCGGACGGCTTCAACCGCCTGATTGTTTCCGCCAATCTGACCTGGCGGGACGTCACCATTCTGCGGGCGGTAGCCAAATATCTGCGCCAGGCCGGCATTCCATTCAGCCAGGACTATATGGAAGATGCCCTGGCGCGTAATCCCGATATCGCCGGTCAACTGGTCGACCTCTTCCATGCGCGCTTTGATCAGGGGCTGGATGATCAGCGTCGCGCGGAGCGCGTGCAGGATATCGAAAAGCGCATCGATGCGGCGCTTGCTGACGTCCCCAGCCTGGACGATGACCGGATCATTCGTCGCCTGCGCAATGTCATCGACAGCGCGTTACGGACCAATTTCTTTCAGCGCGACGCCAATGGCGATGCCAAATCCTACCTCTCGATCAAGCTAGACAGTCGGCGCCTCGAGGAGCTTCCTGCGCCGCGCCCACTGGTGGAAATCACCGTATATTCACCGCAGGTCGAAGGCGTCCACCTGCGCTTCGGCAAAGTCGCACGCGGCGGCATCCGCTGGTCGGACCGGCGCGAGGATTTTCGTACGGAGATCCTTGGCCTCGTAAAGGCTCAGCAGGTCAAAAACGCCGTTATCGTGCCAGTTGGTGCGAAAGGTGGCTTCTTCCCAAAGCGCCTGCCACTGAATGCGACCCGCGAAGCTGTGCAGGCCGCAGCGATTGAGGCCTACAAGACCTTTATCCATGCGCTTTTGGATCTCACCGACAATATAGATCACGCCGGCCACGTGGAACCGCCCGAAGATGTCGTGCGTCGCGATGAGGACGATCCCTATCTCGTGGTTGCCGCGGATAAGGGAACGGCCACCTTTTCGGATATTGCCAATGCCATTGCCGAGGCGCGGGGCTTCTGGCTCGGTGATGCATTCGCGTCCGGCGGCAGCCACGGCTACGACCACAAGAAGATGGGCATTACAGCCCGTGGCGCCTGGGAAGCGGTCAAGCGTCACTTCCGTGAGATGGGACAGGACATCCAGAGCCAGCCCTTCACAGTCATTGGCGTTGGAGACATGTCGGGCGACGTATTCGGCAACGGCATGCTCCTGTCCAAATGTACGCGCCTGCTGGCGGCGTTTGATCACCGTCACATTTTCCTTGATCCAAACCCTGATCCGGATACGTCCTATCAGGAGCGGGCTCGTCTTTTCGCACTGCCACGCTCGTCCTGGGCCGATTACGACACGTCTCTGATCTCTGCTGGCGGCGGTGTGTTCGCTCGTACCCTCAAGGAAATCGTTCTCAGTCCGCAGGTGAAGTCGATGCTCGGGGTTACGACCGATCGGCTGTCGCCGGCAGAACTGATACGCGCTTTGCTGAAAGCAGAAGTCGATCTTCTCTGGTTCGGCGGCATCGGCACCTACATCAAGGCCTCGTCGCAGCACAATCTGGATGTTGGCGACAGGACCAATGACGCATTGCGCGTCAATGGTCGGGAGGTGCGCGCAAAGGTTATTGGGGAAGGCGCCAATCTCGGGGTCACCCAGCTCGGCCGGGTTGAATACGCGCTGCAGGGCGGCCGTATCAACACCGACGCGATCGACAACTCGGCGGGCGTCGACACCTCAGATCACGAGGTTAATCTCAAAATTCTGTTCTCCGGACCGCTGCGCCGAGGCGAAATCGACCAGAACGAACGCGACACGATTCTGTCTGGCCTCACTGAAGAGGTGGCACGACACGTCCTGCAGGACAATTATGATCAGCCTCTGGCTCTTTCGGTGGCGCAGTCCCGTGGTTTGAAGGATGTTGACGCCTATGGCCGCCTGATGCGGGACCTGGAAAGACGGGGCAAACTCGACCGCGCGGTCGAGTTCCTGCCCGACGACGAAGGCCTGCGCAAGCGGCTGGCGGACAATCAGCTGCTGACACGTCCCGAACTCGCGGTGCTTCTTGCCTACGCCAAACTGGACCTGGCCGCAGAGATCA
>JAGWRJ010000248.1 GCA_028869725.1 Alphaproteobacteria bacterium
AGATCGGCAACGGCGGCGCGCAAGGTCGACTCGTGAATGCCCATGGTCGCCCCCCAGACGATCGCGCCGATCCAAATCAGTGCTGGCGTCATGGAGAACGACAGCAGAGGCACAACCGCCGTGAGAGGGAGGGCGATGATCAATCCGCGCAGACCGATGCGGTCGTAGAGGCGCCCGGAACCCAAGGCAGCCAGCGCATCGGCGCCCATGGCCAATGCGAAGGTGACTGGGATCAAGGCGGGTGCGATTACACCGCTGACATCCTGGTGATAGGCGAGCACTGCGAAGGTCGCAAAACCGAGCATCGAAAGGGCCGTGAAGACGGTATAAAGCCAGAATCGCCGTGGTAGGGCTCCAATGCCGTCGCTCCCATGCGCAGATTCTTCGTGACCTGGCGGCTCGTAAGCCGATAGCTGCGGAACGACACGGCGCAGCCAAGCGAGGGCCAACAAGGTCAGCGCACCGGGAATGGCCAGAACGGCGAACCCGGCTCGATAGCCGGACCAGGCGATCATGCCGGCGACGATCAAGGGGCCGACGACGGCGCCCACCTGATCGAGCGCCTCGTGCATCGCAAATCCCACACCCCGCCCCATATCGACGGTCGCCTGCGCGAGCATCGTGTCCCTCGCCGGCGTGCGCACGGCCTTGCCGAAGCGTTCGGCCACAATGAGCGCAGCGGCCTGCCAGAATGCCTGGGAGAGCGCGATGAGCGGCACGGCGATCACCGTAATGGCATAACCGCTGATGGAGAGCGCCCAGTAGCGATGCGTGCGGTCGGAAACCCGCCCGGTCACGAGCCGGAACACCAGCGCGACCGCTTCGCCGAGACCTGTGATGATGCCGACCATCGCGGCCGATGCCCCTAAGGTCGCCAAGTATGGACCAATGATCGCCCGCGCCCCCTCATAGACCATGTCGGCCAGGAGGCTGACCACACCGAAAGCAAGCACAAAATGAACCGGCTTCAGCCGGTTGGGCGAAAAGGCATGCACCATGCGCCCGTCTCGCGATCCAGTGCTTTTGACCATCTGTATAAGCCGGTGTCGGTTGGCGGGATCAATCGGTTAAGGCAGCAGGCGTGCCGAATTAAGGCTGTTGTCAACTACGGCAAGAGGCAACGAATCCTTAGCCGATGGTGCCGGATGGCGTCAGCGAGTCGGTGGCGACGCGAGCGAGGAAATCAAAAGAGCGACACTGCCTCGATTTGTAGGCATTTCGTCGCTCCCACGGCCATCGCGGCCAGGCTGCCCTGAACGTGTCCTGGATGGTGTCCTGATAGAGCCTCCTGACAGGAGTAGTATAATACCACCTGCCAATAAGTTGATTTCTCTTTGGATTTGGTGGGCGCACCAGGACTCGAACCTGGGACCCGCTGATTAAGAGTCTGAAATGGCGGACTGTGTAGACAGAACCCGCGTCTCAATTCTTGGCAGCCAAGCGATCAGAGCAAAGTCCATCAAAGCCGCGCTGTGTGGGCGGCAATCATCGCCAAAATATCGGCAAAGGCGGGCTGCTCGCGGTAATAGAGGGTGCGCGTTTGCACATAGGCAGCTTCGTACTGTCGGCGGATTTCGGGATTTGGCAGAAGGTACGCTGGGTTTGCGGCGATGTTTGGATTGTCCGCGATGCGAAAGCGCTTGGCCTTATGGTCGAGATAGTCTTTGGTCCCGATGAATTCCTGAACCTCTTTGCGGCGTAACAAACAATAGACGTCATAGTAGTGCCTCAGGAAGTTAGCCGGCATCTCACCCGTCTCCTGCTGCTTGCGGTACTTGGTGGAAATGGTCTGCAATTTTTCGACCAGCGTATAGCTTGGATCGTAGCAAGCGATATCGAATGCACGATTGTCGACGATCTCCACCTGCTGGGCCGCATAGTCATAGGCCCACGAGCTGATGACGCACGGCCTATTGGGCGTCACATCATCGAACCCGACCTCCAACAGCACGCCGGGCTTGAGACCGGAAATTGGTTCATTGAAGGAATCATAGACGAGTCTGATACCGCCACTACGGTACCGATCGTCGTCGAATGCGGTATCGCGTATGGCCTCGACAAAGCCGTCGATGTGAATGGTCGCTGCCAGCCAGTCATAGAAGTTTCTGCGGCTATCGACATGGGCAGGCTTGTTCTGGTTGCGGCCTGCTGCCACGGGCCGAGCCGGAGGCGGCTCGATACGGATATCGATGTCTTCGGAGAAGCGTTCAATGATGCCGTAGCCTTTGGAAAGCGATGTGCCCCCCTTCAATTCGAAGGACATACCCATCTGCTGCAGTCCATAGAGGCCGTGCATGATCCAGTAGTCCTTCTCCACCAGCGCAGGATCGATCCGTTGCGCGGCAGCGACGATGCGGATGAGGTCCGCGAAGTCAGGACGATTGTGAAGATAGTCACGCGGCATGACGCATGGCGCCATCGACGAGCGCTTGCGCAAAAAACTTCTTCGCCCGCACCGATCCGTAGTCGCGCACGGACCGCTCCAAGCGTTGCCGGTCGCAGGTCTCTGCCCGCTCCTTGACGCGTCCAAGCACCGCTACGCGATCCTCTGCAAGCCGATCCAGATTGTTCACCAGATCGACCAACAGGAATTCCTTGCTCAGCGTCTTCGGGAAATGCGGCTTTACGCGGAAATCGAAGCTACGCCCGCCTAACTCAAAGCGGCCATGCCGCTTGTGGTTATAGACGACGGTCTCGTTGTAGAGCTGAGTCGTTCCGACCCCGAGCGCGTTATAGGCATTGGGCGAGGCCAGCAGGAAGCGCCCGTCCTTGAGGAAGGTTTCGACGAGTTTCTCGTCTGCGGCTGGTGCGGTGCCAAAGGCCGTCTTCTTGGGGCGATAGTAGAGCCCACCGGCCAGCTTGGTGAGCGTGCCGTCATCGCGTAGCTGCTTGAGATGCCGGTCGACGGCATTGGACCATTTGGCCAGGTCCTCTCGGCGGTAGACCTGCCCGGGGCGCAGTCGCTGCTTGAGTTCCTGTAGCTTTGTCATGTTCCGGAATATGGGGCATGTCAGCCAAAATAGCAAGTTTACTCATGGAAAAATCATGCACATTCAACCACATAATTCACAGTAACATATTGATATTACACATATTATTATGACACCAATGCTGAACTCACTTTGAATATTCTACCCACCTTGCCACCTCGATGTCCATTCCCACTACCAAAGCCGGCACGCCCGCACGCTCCCTGGCCTGGGAACGGCCAGGTGGACCATGATGCTGTTCCGTACCCACTCCGGGACCACCCCGGGACAACTCCGGAATCACTCCGGCACCGACGCTGGATGGTTTCACCGTGGAACGGCCCGGTGATCGCGTGTATGCGCGCTCTTAAAGCAACTTTTTTTCTGCTATTGCTTCCGCGAAAATGCGGCGCGGCGCAGATCCGGTTTCGCCGATCTGCGGGCTGGCACGGCGCAGACCATCCGGCAAAATTGGGGGTACCAATGGGGGTACCGAACGCACAAGACGAAAAACTTATTTATATATTTCAATGAGATAGGTGCAGAGTGCTGCTACTGATCGACAATTATGACAGCTTCACCTACAACCTCTTCCACTTTCTGGGCGAGCTGGGTGCGAAGGTCGAGGTGCGGCGGAACGATGCGCTGACCGTACGCGACGCCCTAGGCACCGGGGCCGATGCCATCGTTCTGTCGCCGGGCCCCTGTACTCCGGACGAGGCTGGAATCTGTCTCGACCTTATTAGGGAGTCAGCGGGAGCCGTTCCAATTTTGGGCGTATGTCTTGGCCATCAGGCC
>JAGWRJ010000249.1 GCA_028869725.1 Alphaproteobacteria bacterium
CAATCTGGGATTCTCACTCAAGGACATTCGGGTCCTTCTATCCCTTTATCAGGATCGAAATCGCACTAGTCGCGACGTCAAGCGCCTGGCATTGCAACACGTCGCCGAGGTGGACCGCAGGATCGCCGAGCTGCACGCTGTTCGCACTGCATTAGCCGAACTGGCCCAACGGTGCCACGGGGATGATCGCCCGCAATGCCCGATCCTGGATGAGCTAGAGGCCATGGATCATTGAGATCTTCGGCCGTGACAGTGACACGCAGCCCAGTGTGACGGAACTTTCCGGTGATCCAGGAAATTTGGCCTTTAAGATAGGGCACACGCCAACCTGCACACCCGTTCTGTCGCCGCTGACCTGGCAACAGAACCCGCGCCCCCAACTCCGGATATCGCGAATCTGGTCAGAGCGCCCCTCAGGCCGCGTGGCTGGTGCCCACAGATCCCTTCGCCTGACCTGTCGCCGGAGGCACCGCAACCGCCCCGCTTCGTACTGGCCTCGAACAGGTGAGACCTGCCCTCCTGCGTGAGAGCGAGCGCACCGCCCCAGGATGCCCTGCGCGGCGGGGATTCTGCTGCACCCCGGTCCTCGCCGCCTTCGAGGCCCAAACCTGAACCACCCGCAAGCTGGCTGCGACGGCTGGCCCTTGGACCGTTTGTCCAATCGCCAATATTGCGACTGCGAGATATCGCGAGCCTCATGCGTGCGCCCAAACCCGGCCGCGCATGTTGGCAACGCACAAAACGGCGCAAGAAATTGTACAATAATCTCATAAGGATACGTGAGAGAGACGGTATTTGTCCGGCCTGGACCCGTAGCGTGTTCGATTATTTCAAGCGAGCTCAGGCGGGAGTTTGGTTGCGGCGCACAAGAAACCTCGCACTACTGGGAGCCGTCGCCCCACTGCTCGGTGGGTGCCATTATGCTCTGCTGGACCCGGCCGGCCCGATCGGCCGTGACGAACTCAACATCATCTACCTCGCCACCGGATTGATGCTGCTGGTTGTCGTTCCGGTGATCATCCTCACTCTGGTCTTCGCCTGGCGCTACCGGGCCTCCAATGTGGCCGCCGACTACCGCCCGGACTGGGCCCACTCGAATAGAATCGAAGCCGTCGTCTGGCTCGTGCCCTGCATCATCGTTGCCATACTTGGCTACGTGACATGGACATCGAGCCATACGCTCGATCCCTATCGGCCCATCGCGTCTGCCCGCAAGCCGATTGAGGTAGACGTTGCCTCGCTGAACTGGAAGTGGCTTTTCATCTACCCGCAACTGGGTATCGCCAGCGTCAACGAACTCGCCTTTCCCGTACACACCCCTGTCAACTTTCGTCTTACCTCCTCGCGGGTCATGAATGCCTTTTTCATCCCGCGCCTGGGCAGTCAGATCTACACCATGGCCGGCATGCAAACGAAGCTGTCGCTCATGGCCGACAGGGTGGGCACCTATCAGGGCATTTCATCCAATTTCAGCGGCGATGGTTTCTCTAAGATGCGCTTTGCCGCGCGGGCCATGAGTGCCAAGGACTTCAAAGCGTGGATCAGGAAGGTACGCGCTTCGCATCAGTCGCTCACGCTGGCTGCCTATCGCAAACTCGAAAGGCCTAGCGAAAATGTCCCGGTCCAGCACTACGCCTGGGTGGCACCCCGTTTGTTTCACGACATTCTCAATCTCTGCACCGACGGTCAGGCCTGCATCGACGCGCAGCACCTGGCGCGGCGCATGAGTGCATCCGGTCATCGCATGGCCATGGCCAAACGTCCTTCCCTTTCGGAGCACGGTTCCTGATATGCTAGG
>JAGWRJ010000250.1 GCA_028869725.1 Alphaproteobacteria bacterium
ATCAGTTCGATGCCTCGTTTCTTCCATCGTTCCCGCAGCGGATCGGAGTCGTAACCGCGATCAGCGATCACCCGGTTGGGCTTTTGCCGCGGCCGGCCTTTGCGCCGCGGGACGCGGACCTCTTTGAGCGTGGCATCCGCAAGCTTAACTTCTGCCGGAGAGGCACTTTCCAGCCGAACTCCCAGCGGAACACCTTCACCGTCTCCCAATACCATCCACTTTGTGCCTTTACCACGCTTGGTTTTACCGACTGCCGAGCCCCCTTTTTGGCCGGTGCGAAGCTGCCATCCAAAAAGGCTTCGTCCCACTTCAGCAAGCCTTTTTCATCCAAAGTACCCAGCAAGGTGCGCCACGCCTTGAGCCAAACTCCTTCTTCCTCCCACTGCTTCAGCCGGCGCCAGCAGGTCGAGGGCGAAGGATACTCGTCAGGCAGAAAATGCCATGCCGCTCCGGTTTGCAGTATCCAAAGTATGCCTTCCAAACAGGCACGATTCGGCGCTGGAGGGCGGCCTCGCCCATCCTTGCGCCGTTTCGCCTCCGGCAACAGCGGGCCAATCAACTCCCACTGCTCTCCCGTCAACAGCTTCTGTCGCTTCTTCATGACAGAAGCTCAACAGTTCAACCGCCTCACACGTAAGTACTTCGTTTGAGGCCGAACCTATTTTTGAAACACGCTCTAGTCCGGTGGCCACTTCTAGGGCGGCAAACAAGGTAGTTGTGCCATGGCGTTTGTACTCGTGCTGAAAACCGGTGAGTGCCTTGCCATTCGGAAGTTTCAGCCAGCCCTGGGCTCTTTCCAGAGCCTGAATGTGAGGCTTTTCGTCGACGCTCAGCACCAGCGCATTTTCCGGCGGATTCAAATACAGACCGACCACGTCGGCCGCTTTCTGGGCGAAGCAGGGGTCGGTTGAAATGCACCAACTGCGGCGACGTTCAAGCGAGATTCCGTGCTTGCGCAGCACCCGCCAGATCTGATCATCGGAAACGTCTTTGAGAGCCGCCGCCAGCAAGGTGCCGTTCCAGCGCGCAAAGCCCTTGGGAGGCGGCTGGTCCAGTTGTTTAAGGACCCGCTGTTCCGTCCCTTGGTCATAGGTCGCGGGTTTGCCCGGACGGGGCGCATCCTGCAGCCCGCTCAAACGGCCGCGTAAAAACCGGCCGCGCCATTTGCTGGCCGTTGCCGGGCGGGTCTTCATCGCCCTGGCTATCTCTTCGTTGCTGGCCCCAGCCGCAGCTAGCAAGATTACCCCAGCACGAAATACATCCCGCTTTGCGCTCGTGGCGCGGCCTTCAATCAACTCCAAATCAGACCGCTCTTCTGGCGTGAGTACAATGCTGCGTGCCTTCATGCATTGCACTATATACCATTCGGCTATTTATGCAACTAGATACTAGTGATGCACGACAGCGGGCAATATCGTTACGTGGACGGACAACTGCGACGCTCAAAAAAACCACAGCAGACGCGGCTTCAATCATAATCACAACCACGCGATGAAGGAGATCTTCAAGAGTGCGGCCCTGATTGCCACTGTTCGACCCGGACCGTTCCAGGATTTTTACGCAGGTCTGCTGGCCAAGGGAATGAAGCCGGAGTTGGCTCGTGTCACGCTGGCGCGCAAGATTGCCGCCATAACACTAACGCTTTGGAAGAAAGGAGAGTGTTTCGACGCAGCATATGTGAAGCCATAAGCAGCTTGAGCGTCAAGCGAGGATCAAGGCCATTGCCCAGGTTTTTGGGCCGATGGGAGCCTTTCGGTTTTCGCGACGCTCGGGGTCGAGGGAGAGTATCTATCCGGTCGATAGGCGCTTGCGTGTGCTGCCAGTCAGCATCGAAGCCTCCGCTCACATCCTGTGCCCCCTCCCATAACTCAACAAAGCTATAGGCCTGGAGTCTCAAATAGGATCATGGTTGGCTGGTTGTCCGAGCCAACACTCCTGCTTGCGTAGCTTCACGAGCCAAGGGCATCGAACCACCATCAGAAACATGAAACCGACGACACCTAAGCCTTTCAAATCCTTGGGGTAACGCTCCGATTTAGGTTTTGCCACCCGAATCTCAGAATGGCAAAAAGGCAACGCAGGGATGCCCATGCGGGTATCGCTATTGCTGAAGAGAGCCGGGTTCAGACCGAGGCATTCAACGTTGTAGTTTGCCACCCGGATTTCAGGAGCGAGCGTGGCTAGCACCTGACGCTTTTGGTCACGATTCCAGGTCTCCCATTCTCCCAACGGCGCGAAGATTTCGACCAGCTGATCAACATCCATCACCCGCGGCTCCGGGACAACTCTTTTGAGTGCAGCCTCGGTCGCGCCAATCGAAGCATCGTAGCCATCCGGGCAACTACATGGTTGACGGCTTGG
>JAGWRJ010000251.1 GCA_028869725.1 Alphaproteobacteria bacterium
CGACCATATCGTAGTCGGCATACGAGATCTGGCCGGCGCAGGCAAGGAGCGGGTGTGGTGCGATATTGCATCCGCGGCGGATGACACGGCTGATGCCTTTGAGGACGCGCTGTTTCACCTACGCTTTCTGCCGGACGACATCTCGCAGGAGCTGCGCAGTGCGCTGAACCGGCTTGCTGAAGACGCGATTGGCGGGGTGAAGGAGTATGTCCGTCTGCTGCTGGCTGCCCGCCATATCCACCGGGGGGCACCACTCGGTGACCTGCAGGCCTTCTTTGATCTGCTTGAGCGGCAGCATGACAGGGAACACGCGACCGATGGAGCCGAGCGCGATGTCTTCGCCATCTTGATGGCCGATAGCCCCCAGGCCAAGACATTGATCGTGACAACCGCGATCGCGGGCGCTCTGGAAAAGTCTGGTGATGCGCTGCTCCGGACGAGCCGTCTTGTGGCCGACCATGCGTTGGGAGGCTGGGTTGCCGGCTGAAGGCATTTATATTTTAGAATCCGGCATCGTGCCGCCGCCGGACGACCTGTGGATGCGAGCCGGCGGCAAGGCTCACGGTCTCCTCAAGCTCGCCGCGCTCGGCTTCCCTGTCCCGCCTGGATTTGTGTTGCCGACGACGTTGGGCCGAGACTGGCTGGCATCCGTAAAGCCGTCCCTGGCGGAGTTTAAAAGCGCCTATGCCGGCGTTCTTGAGCGCATGGAACGTGTATGCAGGCATCGCTTTGGAGATCTTCGCCGCCCACTGCTGGTTTCGGTGCGTTCCAGCCCGCCCGTATCGATGCCAGGGATGCTCAACACCGTTCTGAACGTCGGTCTGACACAGAGTAATATTCCCGGCTTCATCGCTCTTACCGGAAACCCGCGCCTGGCGTGGGACTGTTATCGTTTCCTGATCGAATCCTATGCGCAGTCGGTGCTGGATCTTGACCTCCATCCGTTTGATGCGGCAACGGCAGCAGTGCTCTCGGCCGCAAAAGCACAGTCAGTGGCCGAGCTTGATACGATCACGCTGCGCGAGCTTGTCCTTCAGCATCTGAAGCTGTTTTCAGAAATCACTGGAGAGCAGTTCCCGGAAGATCCCTATGCTCAGCTCCTGGGCGCGATTGACAGCGTTTTTCGCTCCTGGAATTGCGAACGAGCCAAGGCCTATCGTCGGATCAGCGGCTTAAGCGATGCCAGTGGCACCGCGGTCATGGTGCAATGCATGGTGTTTGGTAACGCAGGAGGGCGGTCGGGGGCTGGTGTAGGTTTCACCCGCGATCCGGCAAGTGGTGACAAGCACCTTTATCTCGATTTTGCCTTCGACGCTCAGGGGGAAGATGTGGTCGCAGGCCGAAAGCCAGTGAGCACCGGCCAGGAATTGCGCTCCGCATTCCCTGACATTGTCGCCGCCCTGGACGGCATCGCGGCGCGGCTGGAAGGAGCCTTTCGTTATCCTCAGGACTTTGAGTTCACGGTCAGTGATGGAAAGATTTACCTACTGCAGACCCGCGATGCCAAGTGTTCCGATTGGGCTCGGCTCAAAATTGCCGTCGATCTTGTTGAAGAGGGAGTGATTGGCCCGGAGGAGGCCCTGCGGCGCCTCGAAGGTCTTAACTCGGAGAAGCTGGTGAGAAGGCGGCTGGCAGCTACGGGCACCGTGTTAGCTTCAGGCGTGTCCGCCAGCGTCGGTGTAGCAAGCGGGCCTATTGCGCTCTCACTCGAAGAGGTGAAGGCGTTTGAAGAAGAAGGGCAGGGGGCGATCCTGGTGCGATCCGATATTCGTACTGAGGACGTGGAGGGCATTGCCACTGCCGCCGGCGTACTCACTGCTAAAGGCGGTCGGACCAGTCACGCCGCAGTCATCGCCCGCGAGCTAGGAAAAGTTGCTATCGTGGGCTGTCGCAACTTGCAGATCGCAGAGGACGGCAGCTCCTGCATCATCGGCGGTCATGTCCTCAAACCGGGTGCCACGGTCACGCTCGACGGTGAGAC
>JAGWRJ010000252.1 GCA_028869725.1 Alphaproteobacteria bacterium
AGACCTGCAGGACGCCGTGGTCGAGCGCAGCAAGGCCGCCGCTCAAGCCACCGACGACTATGTGCACGACCACCCCTGGAAGGCCATCGGCATGGCCGCAGCCCTGGGCCTGGCCGTGGGCCTGCTGATCAATCGCAGCCGCTGATTTCGTCAGCTCATGGCCAAAGACGCGCAACCCGGACAGTCCGAAGGCCTGGGCGCGGCCGGTCAGCGTTTGCTCAGCAGCGCGGCTGCGCTATTGCAAAGCCGCATCGGGCTCGCCAGCATCGAGTTGGCCGAAGAGCGCCAGCGCCTTGTGGCGCTGATCGTGCTCGGCGCGGTGGTCATGCTGTTCGGTCTGCTCGCCGTGGGCAGCCTCACCGCGCTGCTCGTCATTCTGTTCTGGGATCGCAGCCATTGGCTGGTGCTGGCTTTGCTCTGCCTGCTCTACATCGCCGTGGCCGCGTATGGTGTCTACCGCATCCGCGCCGCCATCCGGCATGCCCCCGCGCCGTTCGCCGCGACCCGCGCCGAACTGGCCAAAGACGCCGCAGTGTGGCGCTCCCGAGCCTGACCTGCGTTTCCTGCGCTGTCGCACCATGGCCATGACTCAGCCTTCAGCCGACTTCACCAAGCAGTTGCCGACCTCCGTACGCAAGCAGCTTTTGGTGGCGCGCATCGCCGTCGAGCGCGTCGAGTTCGTGCAGGCGGCGGAACAGTTTCGCGAGCGGGCGCAGCCGGCTCGGTTGATCAAGGCCGCTCTCTCCGGCTCGGTGCTCGGTGCGCTCAACCCGGCCAGTTCGGTGCTGGGTCTTTTTCGCTTTACCCGCAGCCACCCCTACGTCGGCTCCATCATGGGCTCCGTCGTCTCGATGCTGCTGCGCAGGCGTCTTTCGCGCTTGCTGCTCGGGCGCCTCCTGAAACTGGGCCTGGCTGGCGGCGCGATCTACGGCATCACGCGGTTTCTGCGCAAAGACCGCGCCGGTTGAAAGTCTCAAAGCGGCTGACCGACGGCAGCGAAACCATGCCGTGCGACTCAGACGACGAGAAAATTTACCGGGCTGCCAACGAATACATGACCCAGAAGGGATTTGGGCCGCAGCAAAAAGTCGGCACGCTGCTCGACCAGTTTGCCTTCAACGAAAAATCGCCCGCACTGAACCGGGTTCAGCCCGAACTCAGAATGGCGCCCCCCCAAATGGTTTGCCAGCATCCTCCAGGCGAGCGTGCAGAAAGTCGTCACCGACCCCTCCATGAGCGCCTTTTATGCGCTCGGCAACTTCTATCATGAGTTCATCGCCTGCGGAGCAAGTTGACCGACGGGCCAGGCATTCTGCGTCGTCGCCTAGAACGACAACCTTCGGGTTAAATTTTTGAGCTTGGAACTTCCATGACAATAGTCACAGGGATTTATGTGATGTGCGCCGTCGCCGTGATCGGTGTAGGCGCATTGACGGGCTTAGTTTTCTGGTTGTCGCGCAATGGCAGCAAGGATCGACGCAGGCGCGGCTAAGGACAACAGCTTGGCAGCATACGAGGGCGTCGCAACAACGTCCCCGTGTCCTGGTGTGACCCATGCTTGAGGATGCATGGCGGCGCAACGCGCAGCACCGGGTGGTCGCCTCGAAGCTGGAAGTATTCGGTCCATGCCGGGTCGAACGGGTCAGCATAGTGTCGAACTCTCGTGTGGCTTTCGTGTGGCGCTTGATGGGCGGGCTAGCGTATTGACAACGGCTACACTCTGCGTCACAATTTGTATATCTTTTGTGTATGCACAAATAGGAGAAAACCAATGCGTGACGCCGCCATCAACCTGCGGGCCCTGCCTGAGCAGCGCGACCTGATCG
>JAGWRJ010000253.1 GCA_028869725.1 Alphaproteobacteria bacterium
GTCTTCGAGGATCATGTCCGCGACCTCTTCGATCGCATTCTGCACAAGGGTGGCTTTGATGCGGCACGCGATATCGAGGGGATTACGGTCAACCGCTGGCCGCACGGCTATGCCTATGAGTACAACCAGCTCTTCGAGCCGCTGGACCGGCCATGGGATGAGCGTCCCTGCGTGATCGGGCGCAAGCCCTTCGGACGCATCACTATCGCCAACTCCGATTCAGGCGGCGCCGCCTATACCAACGTTGCCATTGATCAGGGCCATCGCGCGGTGAAGGAGTTGCTCGCAACGATGTCTGGCGCCATGCCCCAGACCGTCGAATAGAACAGCCGCGCGCAGGATTGTCCTGCTGAAGGGCTCAGCGACAGATCAGGAGACAAGACATGTCGGGCAGTTCCGAAATTACGGCAGAGGCGGACAGCGAAAGCGGCGCCCACGGCCTCGAACGGGCTCTGGCGTCGCGCCATGTTGCGATGATTTCGATCGGAGGGATCATTGGTGCCGGTCTCTTCGTGGGCAGCAGTGCGGCCATTGCCACGGTAGGGCCCGGCGCCGTCATCAGCTACCTCATCTCCGGTGTGCTGGTACTTCTGTCCATGCGTATGCTGGGCGAACTTGCAATCGGTAACCCCGAGATCCGCATGTTCACCGACTATGCCCGTAAATATCTCGGCCATGGCAGCGGCTTCGTGGGTGGCTGGCTCTACTGGTACTTCTGGATGATTGTGGTGGCGGTCGAAGCCCTGGCCGGGGCGATCATCCTGCAGCAATTCATTCATCTTCCGGTCTGGACCATCGGTCTTGGTCTGCTTGCCATGCTGACGACGGTGAACCTTGCCTCGGCCCGCTTTTATGGCGAGTTCGAGTTCTGGTTCTCCTCGATCAAAGTGGCCGCGATTCTCGCCTTCATCGTCATCACCGGGGCCTATCTGCTTGGCCTGATGGGAACGCCGTCGCCCGGATTTGCCAATCTCACGGCGTTTGGCGGGTTTGCGCCCCATGGGGCTGTTTCAATGCTGGCCGGGGTGGCGACGGTGATTTTCTCGATGACGGGTGCGGAGATCACCACGGTGGCGGCGGCAGAATCGAAAGAGCCTGCCCGGGCGGTGGCGAGCCTGACGACGACACTGACCGTGCGGGTGATCCTCTTCTATGTGGTGTCGATCTTTCTCATCGTCTGTGCGGTCAACTGGAAGACCGTGGTACCAGGCACCTCGCCATTCGTGACTGCGCTCGCTCAGGTGGGCATACCCAGCGCGAAGCTGATCATGAACTTTGTCGTCCTGACGGCGGTACTCTCCTGCCTCAACTCCGGACTTTATGTGACGTCGCGGGTGCTTTTTGCCCTGGCCGCCTTCAAGGACGCACCCACCGCACTGGTGCAGCTGACACGCCGTAAGGTGCCGGCCTGGGCCATTTTGACCGGTAGTGCCTTTGGCTACGGGGCGATGATCGCCTCGATCGTATCTCCGGCCGCGGTGTTTTCCTTTCTGGTCAATGCCTCGGGGGCGGCAATGCTCTTCCTCTACATGCTGATCGGGGTGGCGCAGATCCAGTACCGCCGCAGCATTTCGGCGGAAGAGGCCGACAGGCTCCCCTTCAAGATGTGGCTGTTTCCGGCCCTGAGCTATGCCGTCGTGGCCGGCATTGCCGGCATCCTGGCGACAATGGCCTTCATTCCCGGGCTCAAAAGCCAGCTCTTTACGACGATTATCGCGGTGCTGTTCCTGATCGGGGTCTATGCTCTGTTCCGGCGCGGCCGCTATGGCGAGGCGCAGCTGGCGGGGCAACTGGAGAGAAGCGGGCAGACCTGAGGGGCCGCGCGCCCCAGGGGCCTGCCCCATCGGCCCATAAGATAGGCTGGGTCAATGGCTTAACCGTCAAAATAGTGATCACAGTATGCTCTGCCTTCTTTGGCGGCAGAATTCGCCATGACAGAGCGCGGGCGACACAGAAGTTGCAAAAATCCCGGCTTATCCGGGCTTATCCCGGCCTCTCTCTGCGCGTCTTCCCCGAGCAGGTTGCGATTGACAAGTCAGTCGCGATCACAGTTTAATGGTGGGTGATTGGACTGCGCTGGGGGCTGCGTTCGTGGCGCGACGGATGGCTCTGCCGTGGCGGGCAGGGCCGTGCACGGTGCTCCGATGCGGAAGGTACAGCAACGCGAAGACGGCGCGGGCAGATTACGAGTTTCGGCTCAGAAGGACATGTCAATGAAAGGCCAGAATTACAA
>JAGWRJ010000254.1 GCA_028869725.1 Alphaproteobacteria bacterium
CACCGAGCGCTGCATCCATCGCCTCCATCGGCACATGGTGCAGGGAGCGGAAGAAGAACACGCCGTCCATGCTCTGACTTTCTGCGGGCAGTGCCTGCGCGCGGGCTTCAACAAATGTGAGGCCGGGAAGCGGCTCCGCCTTGCGGTTCTTTTCCGCCTGAACCGGGTCGGGCTCGACACCGAGGACGGTCGCACCACGGCCGACCAGTTCGCGGTCCTGTGCACCGGAGGCGCAGCCGACATCGACAAGTCTGAGTCCCTTGACTTCAAGCAGGGCGCCAATGGCCTCCAGATCGTTCATCCGGCCAAGGTCTTTGCGTGGGCTTTCCATGTCGCGTCGCCTTTGATTGGGTAGCTTCCCAGTCCTAAGCCAACCGGGAGTGCAAATCCATCCTCGCGCATCGCGTCCGGCACGTCACGTCGCAGACGCCATGCGCCTGGCGGAACGCCGATTGTGGTCACATCGCTGCGTCAGAGACAAACCTTGCCGCATGCCGGTGGAAGAGCCGCACAGAGGTGCCGGATCATAT
The DNA here is from genome assembly GCA_028869725.1 of Alphaproteobacteria bacterium. Lineage (GTDB taxonomy): Bacteria > Pseudomonadota > Alphaproteobacteria > Micropepsales > Micropepsaceae > Rhizomicrobium. The sequence continues at coordinate 531 of JAGWRJ010000254.1, forward strand.
TTTGGCATCTGATTTTGAACTGCAGGGTTTTGCGAGACAGCGCCATCCGGCGGAGCCCTGCTCAGTCTGCGGCCACGCTGAGATCAAGGACGATGGGGTGATGATCGGAGGGGCCCCGCTCGGCAACCTGCGAAACCCGGCAGTCGATACTTCGGGCCATGCAGCGGTCGAGACGGAAGGGGATGATATTGGCGGTATGGGTGGGCTCGCGCGGGCCAATGTCACGAAACCCGCGCATGCGGATGGGGCCCACGGCATTGTAATCGCCGATGATGGCAAGCGGCCCGTCGATATTGCGCACGATGCGCAGCAGCTGCAGGCGGTTTAGAAGCTGGCCATGGCTCAGATGCACATTGGCAAAGGTGACACCCGCAAAGCTGATGATCTGGGAAAGGCGCGGTGGCACCCGCCCGGGCATGCGTGAAACCGGCAATGGCAGCGCCGAAGGCGGTGGCAGGGGATGGAGGCTCCAGGCGGCAAGGCCATAGACCCGCCGGTCCATCGGCTCGCGGTAGAGCGTGCCCCCGACAAGGCCCGGCAGGGCATTCACTTCAGCCGTGGCCTCCTGCATCAGCATCAGATCGGGCTGGTAGCGGCCGATCAGCTCGGCCACATCCTCGACCGCGGCGCCAACCAGGCGCAGCAGGTTCCAGCTGACCACCCGCAGCACGCCCTGCGCGGGCCGATCCTGCTCCGCTGCCGCAAACCGCCCGACTGGCTCGTGCCCGTTCAACCGTGCATGCATGTCCGGTATATGGAGTTGCTACCCCATCGCGTCAACGCGGAACTTTCCGCAACGTTTCAGGCCGGGTGGGGTTATGCTGGCCTGTCGTCGCGTCTACTCCAAGGATCGGCCGATCCAGCATCATGCTCCTGTCGCTGTTTCCCTTTCATGGGCTCACCTGGCCCGCAGCTGCGCTCATTGCCCTCGTCTATTTTGCGCTCGCGATCGTTGTCAGCGCCCATGTGCTCCTGCGCAAGGCCGATGTCCGTGCTGCTCTGGGCTGGATCGGCATCACCTGGCTCGTCCCCCTGGCGGGCGGGCTTCTCTACTACCTCTTTGGCATCAACCGCGTGACCCGCCGCGCCTTGCGCCTGCATCGCCTCGAGCAGGAGCCAGTGTCCGAAGCTGGCGCGGCCGGCCGGCCCCGCGTCCCGGATCTCGTCGCCGATCTTGCCGCCATTGGCGGGCGCCTCAACACCAGCCCGCTCACCGCTGGCAACCGGATCCAACTGCTGCACGGGGGGGATGAGGCCTATCCGGCCATGCTGGAGGCGATCAGCGCCGCCCGGCGCAGCATTGCCCTGACCTCGTATATCTTCCGGGACGATCGGACCGGCCGCCAGTTCACCGATGCCCTCGCCCGCGCCCACCGCCGTGGCGTGGCCGTACGTGTCCTCATCGATGGCATAGGTGGCGGGTATTTCTGGAGCCCGGCCTGGCGGCGACTGCGCGCTGAAGGGGTGCCCGCAGCGCGCTTCCTCCACACCTATGTTCCCTGGCGGATGCCGTTTCTCAACATGAGAAGCCACAAGAAGCTTCTCGTCATCGACGGGCATATCGGCTTTGCCGGCGGCCTCAATATCGGCGACGAGAATCTGAGCAGCTTCGCCCCCTCCCATGATCGCGTCGACGATTTTCATGCCAGGCTCGAAGGCCCGGTGGTGCGTCAGATCATGGATTCCATCGCCCGGGACTGGAACTTCGCCACCGGCGAGGTGCTCGAGGGCGAGCTCTGGTGGCCGCAGATTGCCCCTGCCGGTCCGGTCTTTGCACGGGGTGTGCGCTCGGGGCCGGACGCCGATCTCTACCGCGCCGAAACCCTGTTCGGTGCCGCGCTGGGTCAGGCCAGAACACGCATACGCATTGCCACGCCGTATTTTCTGCCGGACGAACGGCTTCTTTTTGCCATCCATCAGGCCCAGCTGCGCGGCGTTGACGTAAAGATCTTCGTGCCCGCGCGCACCGATTACCGCCCGCTCGACTGGGCGATACGCGCGCATCTGCGTTTCTTCCGCCAGGGGCTTTCCTCCATCGCCTTTACCCCCGCCCCCTTCGAGCACGCCAAGCTCATGACTGTCGACGAGGAGTTCTGCTGTTTCGGCAGCAGCAACTGGGACACCCGCTCGCTGCGGCTCAATTTTGAGTTCGATCTTGAATGCTATGACCGCGCGCTCACCACGCAGATCAACGCCGAGCTGGATCGCATGGAACAGTCAAGTACCCTTCTCGACCGGGAGGCGCTCCTCGGCGCACCACTGCCTGAACGGCTACGTGATGCTGCGATGCGTCTTCTCGTCCCCTATCTCTGACGTCAGAGTGTTCGGGCAACCAGAAACAGCAGGACGCCGATCAGGGCCCCCACCACGGTGCCATTGATACGCACGAACTGAAGATCGCTGCCGGCTTCAAGCTCGATGACATCGACGATGGTTGCGGTATCCCATGAAGCAACCACTTCGGCGATGAACTGGCTGATCGCCGAACGCCAGGGGGCGATGTAATCGGTCACCAGCCGTTCGAGCGCACCATTGAAATACCCCTGAAGCTCGGGGCTTTCGGCAAGCGCGGTTCCAAGGCGCTGCGTGCCCCTGGCAAGCAGCTGGGGCAATCGCGGTTCGGGCGCGCCAAGATCAGCCTCAAGCTCGCGGCGCAGCTCGTCGAGCGCAGAGGTCGCGAGGGTGTGCAGAGCCGGGTTTTCGAAGATGGCAAGGCGCAGCTCGGCAAGGAGGGTGGGATAGCTGGGAGCATGTTTGAGATTCCTCAGGCTCTGACGGAGCCAGGCTTCAAGTTCTGCGCGCTCCCTGCTTGATGACGTCGCAATTGCATCGAGCCAATGGCGCAATCCCGAGACAAGGCCCTCCGCGATCTTGCGATCGAAATAGGCCGGAAAGAAGCGGCCGGTGCGGGAGGCAACATTTTCCAGAAAGATCGGCTCGAGTGTGGCGAGTGACGACCTTGCAAGTTCGACCCCCATATCGATGAGGAGCACATGTCGGCCGGAGGCAATGAGCCCATCAATCGCCGCCGTGAAAACCGGCGCCGGATCAATCCGCCCCAGGGTTTTCTGTATGAGGTCGAAGATGCGCTGGCGCGTGGCCGCAGAATCGCTCGTCTCCAGAAGCACGGGCAGAAGTGCGGCCACGCGCTCGGCCACGAAGCTGGCCGCGGTCGGGCTGCGAAGCCACTCGGCAATCTGCAGGGCACGACTTTTCTGGCGCAGGCGCGCCACCACGAGATCGGGGGCAAGAAAGCGGTCACGCACGAAGGCGCCCAGCGCCTCGCCGATCGCATCCTTACGTTTGGGAATGAGCGCAGTGTGGGGAATGGGAAGGCCGAGCGGGCGCCGGAATATCGCCGTTACCGCAAACCAGTCGGCAAGCCCGCCCACAAGTGCTGCTTCCGATGCCGCATCGGCAAGCCGCACGCCAAAACTGCTGGGCAGAAGCTGCATGGCGACAAAGACAGCAGCAGCGAGCAAGAGAAGGCCACTTGCCACGAGACGCCGCCGCGCCAGCGCACGCCGTTTGGCAATATTTGCAGTCTGTAGAGATAGGCTCATCAGCCCACTATCGCGGACGCAGCGCCATTGTCCAAGTCCGCGTCCCTGTCCGCGCAGCCCAGGCCTCTCGCTTCAGACACCCACAACACACGCGACATGGGCCCTGATGTGGGGCCCATGTCTTTCCCAGCTTCGGGTCCCATACCCCGCAAAGGACGGAAGAACGACGTCCCAGGTCTTCTGACAGCGCGGGGAAGGCTCTCCTCGCATCCGACGCATCCGTCCGGCTGAGACGGTCGAGATCTGGAACCTGCCGCACAGCACACACGCGCCATGGGCTGCCGCCCGACTGCACATGCGAGCGCGGCCGGGCAATCCGGGCCAGCGTGCATCCCGGGCAATAATCAGGTGTCAGTGCGGGGAGGTATTGTCATCTTGCATAGGCGCGCGGATAGGGTTTGAGGAGATGCTGTGCATAGAGCACGCGCAGTGTGATCTCGCTGCGACCGTCACGGCCGATGGTGATTGGTGCAAGTGGGAACAAGCGCGCATAGAAGCCGCGCAGGTGCTTCAGATTGTAAGCTATCTGCGCCGGGCGCGCGATGATCAGACTGTCTGCGCCGAGTTTTGGATGGCTCAGAAAGGCAAAGCCGCGCGGATCGCTTGAGAGGACGGTTACCGGCATGGCACCACCCAGCGCCTGGTCAATCTTGGCGCCTTCAACCCAGTCAAGCGTGGTGACGAACAGCTTGTGATCGGTGAGAAGACCGCGCTCAGCCAGTGCCGTGCGCAAGGGATACCATTCGACGGCACCGAGCGTGGGATCCGTCCTGAAGAGGCGGGGGAATTCGGCGCCCAGAAACCCCGTCGATGCTGCAGCTGCAGCGCCCCCGCTTGCGATCAGAAACAGCACCAGCGAGGTCCGCGCCCATCGCCCCGGCCAACGTCTGGTAGGTGCTGCTTGAGCAAGCTGGTTGCCGAGGAGTGGCAGGAGCAAGAGCCAACCCGGCATCGTCCAATGCATCATGCCGGGCCCACACCACAGGCTCGACAGCGTGAAGAAGCCAACGATGGTACCACCCAGCCAGAGGCAGAGCCGTCCCGCG
>JAGWRJ010000255.1 GCA_028869725.1 Alphaproteobacteria bacterium
GATCGCGCATTTCGTACATCGCCTTGAACTTCCAGGTCGTGTCGACATGCAGCAGCGGAAAAGGTAGCGGCGCAGGAAGAAAGGCCTTGCGTGCCAGATGCAGCATGACAGCGGAATCTTTACCGATGGAGTACAGCATCACCGGTCTGTCGCATTCGGCGACGACCTCACGCATGATGTGGATACTCTCCGCCTCCAGGCGTTCCAGGTGGCTCAGTGAAGGATGGGTCATGCTGATTACACACTCACAGACAGAGCGCGACGATTAGAACAAGAATACGTCGCTGACAATGGGCGAGTATCCTGCCCATTTGTACATGAAGCGCTCCGCACAAAAGCTTACAGCCGGATTTTGGCCACCCGCCATTGGCGAGGCGGGGGGCCAGCAAGCAGTTCTGAAACCCATTCGAGTCCTTCGAGATGGCGGCACGCAATGGCCACCGCTCCGGTCATGGGAACTGCGAGAAAAAGCCCGGCTACGCCCCAGAGCAGCCCCCAGAATGTAAGGGAAAGAATGATCACCAATGAACTGAGATTCAGCGACCGACCAAGCAGGATAGTCGACAGCACATTGGTCAGCAGAAAATGCACCGCACTCAGCACAAGGGCAATGAGAACAGCAATTCCCGGATCACCAGTCTGGGCAAGTGCCGCAAGCGCCGGCAGCACCACAACCACCGCTCCGACAGTCGGGATATAGGTGACGAGAAACATCACGAGGGCCCAAAACCCGGCAAAATCGATGTGCAAAAGGGCCAGCACGCCATAGGTGATGGAGGCCATCAGCACCGACAGAAGGGTGCAGACGCCTATATAGGACTGGATCTGAAATCCGACAGCACGAATGACATTCGCGGTTTCGCCGCGGGCCTGGGCATTGGCCTGCAGGCGCACGAGCTTTCCTGGTAGATGACGTTGTTCGGCGAGAAGAAAGCCCACATAGATTGCGATCAGAATGATCTCAAGCACCGTTCCACCGATCGAGGCAGCCATCTGTCCCACGACACCGGGAAGATTGTACTGCTGGACCAGCGTGGGCACATCCAGGACGGGCACATAGGTGCGGAACGGAACTTTGTGCCAGAGCGCCTGCAGCTTCGTGCTGTAAACGGGAACCTGCGCGGATATCGCCGCGGCTTCGTTGACGATCACGATGGCAACGAAGTAGAGCGCCGCGCCAATCAGGGCAAAGGCGAACACCCAGGCAACCGCTGCCGGCAGCCGCATGCGGCGCAATTCGCGCGTGAGAGCATTGAGGACTGCCCATAGCATCAGGGCGAAGGCAAGCGGCACAAGCAGCTCGCGGCCATAGTAGAGCAGACCCAAAACCACAGCCCCGCTGACGAGCCAGCTGGCAAGACTTTGATCGTCGACCTTCATGCCTCTCCAGGGGCCGTTCAACCAAGCAAGTATCGGACTCGCCGCGGAAGGCGCAAGAGGGCGCTCTCAATCGCCCTTCAGAAAGGCGAAGATCGCCCGCCTTAGCCTCGGACTGACGCTGAGCAGGATACCGGCGCCAATGGCGCCCAGCGTGGCATTGCTGAGATTGGACCGCAGCAGGCTTTGGCCCTCTTCGCCCAGACTGCGTCCCAGCTGAAATGCTTCGTCCAGCCGCCTCAGAATTTCGGCCTCAGCCGGAAACAGCAAACCGATCAGGCTGGGTTTTGGCAGGACGAAGACAAGCAGACCCAGAAGGAGCGTGATGACAACGCCGAAACCCGCAACAGCCAAGGCAGCGAGAGGGGGACTTGTCACGGCCCTCATGTAAAAGAACAGCGCCGTACAGCCGAATGCCGTTGCTGCCACCATGGCCGCGCACGCGGCTGCGGCCACCGCAAGGATGATCACGAGGCTAAAGCCCGCCCGGCTTCCAGCTCCCCGTCGCGCCATGGTCAACGCCGGCCAAACAAGAGGCCGACCAGAATGCCCAGGCCAAAGGCCCCGCCGATCGTCGCCACAGGGTTGGCCTCAAGGACCTTGGCCGCTTCGTCGGACATCCGACCCGCATCTTCCCATGCCTTTTCAGCACGGCGGGTGACCTCATCCACCGCGTCATTTGCACGGCGGCGCACGAGCTCCTCGACGATAGAGCCCATGCGAGCCAGATCTTCCCGCAGGTTTTTGATCTCGTCGGCGATCCCGCGAACACGCGCCTCGGCATCACGCTGCACGTCGGACATGTCACTCATCATACCCTCTCGTCCAGTCCCCAGACATTAAACACTCACACAGACCTGCTCCTGGGAACGCTGAGGCAGATCAATCCAGATCCTGACCGTAGGCGAAGTATCGACACCCGCCTAGGGTTCCACTCCGGGGCAAGGATGTGCCTGATCCCGGTCGATATTTCCACAACCTTCCTTACCGCGGCCAGGTTAACCATTCTGGTCGGAGAGGTGAACACGTGCCAGACGCGGCGTCAGGTATCCGAAGATTTTTCCAGCCATGACCGGCCGGATCCGCGTTGGGGTCTCGGGGTGGTGCTATCCGGCCTGGCGGGGCACGTTCTATCCAAAGGCGTTGCCTGAGCGGCTGGAGCTCGCCTATGCCGCACGCCAGTTCAGCAGCATCGAAGTCAACGCCACTTTTTACCGCCTGCAGCGGCCCGAGGACTTTCATCGCTGGGCGGCCCAGACCCCGCCCGCATTCCAGTTTGCGCTCAAGGGATCAGGCTATATCACGCACCGCTGCAAATTCCTTAACCCTCTCATACCATTGGCGAATTTCTTCGCCTCGGGGGTCCTTGCGCTGGGCCCCAAGCTGGGACCAGTGCTGTGGCAATGCCCACCGCAGTTCGCTTTCCATCCGGACAGGCTCGCAACCTTTTTCCGCCTGCTGCCGAGATCCCTGAACGCCGCCGCCGAACTTGCCCGACATCATGATGCCCGACTTCAGGGCCGCAGCCTGACGAAGGCGCCCTGCAACCGGCCACTCAGGCACGCGATCGAAATCCGTCATCCCAGTTTTTGTTCGCCAGCCTTCATCGCCCTGCTCAGGACGCACAATGTTGGGCTTGTTGTAGCCGATGGACCTCACTGGCCCCAGATGATGGATGTCACATCGAACTTCATCTATTGCCGGCTACACGGGGCACCAGCGCTCTACAAAAGCGGGTACGGGCCCAGAGCACTGGAGACATGGGCGGAGCGGACCAGGGCCTGGGCAGGCGGAGGAGAGACAGATGGCACACATTTCGGGCCACCTGCAAAGCGCCGCCACGGGCGCGACGTCTTTCTGTATTTCGACAACGACGTAAAGGCGCGGGCACCGAGGGATGCGCGGTCCCTCATTGGGCGGCTGAGCTGTGGGCCACAGCATCTGCACACCAACGTGCCGAACTCTACTTGACCTGCTGCTTCATCAGCTTACGCGCCAGGGTACGACGATGCATACCCAGCCGCCGGGCGGTCTCCGAAATATTGAAGCCCGTCTCGGCAAGGGTGCGATGAATGTGCTCCCATTCGACGGTCTTGATCGAACTGGGCCGGGCGCCCAGCGCCACACTGGGATCACCCTGTTCACGACGAAACGCCGCTTCGATATCATCAGCATTCGACGGCTTGGCCAGATAATAGCCTGCGCCAAGCTTGATCGCTTCGATCGCGGTGGCGATGCTGGCATAGCCAGTCAGCACGACAATCTTTGTCGTCGCGCTATTGGCCCGCAGGAGGCGCACGCACTCAAGACCGGAATGCCCTGCAAGCTTCAGATCGACTACTGCGTTATCAGGTGTCCGGCGCAGGAGCAGGTCGCCGAGGGCGTCAGGATCCGGACAGACTTCAACGTCATAGTTGCGGCGAACAAATGCGCGGCGCAGCGCCTGAGCAAAGTCGGCGTCGTCTTCCACAATGACAAGCAGCGGTTTATCAGAGGTCATGCCTCCGGTCCTCTAGCGAGAGCGCCTCAAGAGGCAATCGCATGGTGACTGTAGCTCCACCCTCGGGACGGTTGGAAGGCGTCACATAGCCACCCAGTTTGCGCATCACATTGACGATGAGAAACAGGCCCAGACCCCGCCCGTCGCGCCCCTTGGTCGACTGGTACGGCTTACCGAAATTGGCGAGTATATGTGGAGCAAATCCCGGACCACGGTCCCGAACCTCAATAACCACCCACTCCTGATCCCGCGCGATAGTGATGCTGACCCAGTCCGGAGATGCTTCGAGCGCGTTGTCAAAGGCATTAAACAAGGCTTGGATCAGGACCGTCTCTGACACGATCACGGCGTCATCCAGAATGTAATTCGTATACTCGAGATGGTTCGGCGATCGGCCAGCCCGCCAATCGGCCACGACCCGATCAAAAAAACCAATCAGCGTCGTCCGCTCGGCTTCCTCGCCACGCGCTTGGCCCGCCGTCAATAGTACACGTGAGACGATCTGCTTGCAGCGACCAAGCGCTTGCTGCATGTCCCGGATGTCTGCCGCAATTTCCGAGTTGCCGGCTAGCTCTGGAATCCGCCGCCACTCATTGACGATCACCGAAAGCGTCGCAAGCGGTGTCCCCAGCTCGTGGGCTGCGCCAGAGGCAAGCAGGCCCATCCGCACAATATGCTCTTCTTCGGCGCGCTGCTGACGCAGGTCTGACAGCCGGCGGTCGCGTTCGCGCAGGTTCCGATTGATGCGGGACAGGAAAAATATCAATAGGACGGAGGCGAGAACGAAGGATACAAAACTGCCTTCCACTCTCAGATCAACAAAACTGAAAATTCCACTCGCTGCGTAATGCTCCAGGCCGACATCGCGGTAGTAGTGCATCAGGCCCAGAAAGCACATGCTGGTGACACCAAATAAAGTCCAGGTCCAGCGCGGGCGGAGCAAAACTGCCCCCAGAATGATCTGCAGAAGAAACAGCGCAATGAAGGGGTTGGTCGCACCGCCACTGAGGTAAAGCTGTACGGTCAGTGCAATGACATCGAGTAAGAGGGCGACAAACAGTTCCGCATCACGCAGCGGAACGTTACTGCGAGACAAATAAAGGCTGGCCAAATTAAGACCGATAAGGAACAGGATCACCGTTCCCATCTGGGCCAGGGGCAAATTGAGATGCAGCCACTGCTGCGCGACGGCAATGGTCACGATCTGCCCGGCCACCGCCAGCCAGCGAAGCGACACGAGAAGCTTGAGATTTCTCGTGTTCGTCCTCTGCTCGATTGAGTCCGGTCGCATCCGCTCCTTCAAAGACCGCCATCGCCGGAGCAAATGCTGGGCCGGATTTGCGGCCCATGCAAGTCCTGCTCCGCTCATGAGCCCGACATCATGCCGGGCATCATGTTGGCATTCATATTGTGCATGACCCAAAGCGAGCCCACAACGACGATGCCGAGGATGATGATCGTGAAGACGAGGGCAGCCATGTTCCAGCTTCGGCTGGAGGCTGAATTCATATGGAGGAAGTAGACCAGGTGCACCACCATCTGGATCACGCCAAGCCCCAGGGCAATCGCGATAGCCTGCCCAGCTGGAAGAGCATGGGTCATCACGAGCGCGAAAGGAACTGCAGTCAGCAGGACAGATAGTGCAAACCCGGTAACGTATGAACGCAGACTACCGTGATCTGCGCCATCATGAGGGTGATCAGACAGCGCAAGCCTGCCGCGGGTGCCGTGCATTAGTGGACCACTCCCATGAGATAGACGACCGTGAAAACGCCAATCCAGATGACGTCGAGAAAGTGCCAGAAGAGGCTGAGACACATCAGTCGAGTACGGTTGGCCTCATTCAGCCCACGGCGCATGATATGCACCATCAGAACCATCATCCAGATGATGCCGGCAGTGACGTGCAGACCGTGAGTCCCAACCAGAGTAAAGAAGGCCGAGAGAAAGCCGGAGCGTTCCGGGCCGTAGCCCTGCGCCACCAGGCCCGCGAACTCGTGAATTTCCATGCCGACAAAGGCCATGCCCAGAAGCATGGTCAGGGCAAGCCAGCGCATGGTCCAGCTACGATCGCCTTTGTCCATCGCCAGCATTGCCATGCCATAGGTAAAGCTCGAGACGAGAAGGCAGCCAGTTTCCACCGCAACGTAAGGCAGATCGAAGATCTCCTGTCCGCTCGGGCCACCCGCCGTGGCATGGCGCAGCACCGAAAAGGTCGCGAACAGACAGGCGAACAGGATGCAGTCACTCATCAGGTAGATCCAGAACCCGAGGGTCACCATGGATCCGCTATCGTGATGGCCTTCCTCTTGGGCAACGAGATCGAGCCGGGAATCAGCGTCCCCGAGCGCGCGTGCATGCATGTTCATGAATTCAGCCCTCCGCTGCCAATTGTGAGAAATATTGTTCTTCTGTGCGTTCTACTTCGCCCACGGGTACATAGTAGTCGCGGTCCTCATTGAACGAGTGGGCAATGGCAATACCGAGCGACGCAACAAAGGTGGCAATGACCAGCCACCAGATGTGCCAGATGAGTGCGAAGCCGAGAATGGTGGCAAATCCGGCAATGATGATTCCGGTTGCCGTGTTGCGTGGCATGTGGATTTTGCGGTAGTCGCTCAACGGTTGCATGGCTACGCCACGCTGCTTCATCTCCCAGAAAGCATCGCGTGAACGCACGATAGGAATGCGCGCAAAATTATAGAAAGCCGGCGGGGACGAAGTCGCCCATTCAAGCGTGCGCCCCTGCCAGGGGTCGCCAGTCACATCCCGCAGAGCCTGGCGGTTACGGATGCTGACCGCGATCTGTACGAGTTCCGCAGCGATCCCGAGGAATATGATCACCGCGCCAATCATCGCGACAACGAGATAGGAGTGCCAGAGCGGGTTATGAGGTGTGTCGAGGCGCCGCGTCATGCCCATCAGGCCAAGCGCATAAAGCGGCATGAAGGCAACGTAAAAGCCGATGATCCAGCACCAGAAGGATACCTTCCCCCAAAATGGATCAAGCTTGAACCCGAAGGCTTTTGGGAACCAGTAGTTCATGCCCGCCATGACACCAAATACCACGCCGCCAATGATCGCGTTGTGGAAGTGCGCGATAAGAAACAAACTGTTATGCAGGACAAAGTCTGCTGGCGGGACGGCCATCAGCACGCCGGTCATGCCGCCGATGGTGAAGGTCACCATGAATCCGAGTGTCCACAGAACCGGCGGTTCGAAGCGAAGCCGGCCGCGGTATATCGTGAACAGCCAGTTGAAAATCTTCACGCCTGTGGGAACCGCGATGATCATCGTCGTGATGCCGAAAAAGGCATTCACGTCGGCACCTGACCCCATCGTGAAGAAGTGGTGCAACCACACCACGAAGGAAAGAATGGTGATGCAGACGGTAGCATAGACCATCGACTTGTAGCCGAAGAGCGGCTTGCCAGAGAATGTGGCAACAACCTCCGAATACACGCCAAAACAGGGCAGAACGAGGATGTAGACCTCGGGATGACCCCAGATCCATATGAGATTGATGTACATCATCGGATTGCCGCCGGCTGCCGCGGTGAAAAAGTGCATCCCGAGGTAGCGATCGAGGGCAAGCATTGCCAGCGTTGCGGTCAGCGCCGGGAAAGCGGCAACAATCAGCATGTTCGAGCAGAGCGCAGTCCAGGTGAATATGGGCATACGCATCATCGTCATGCCAGGCGCGCGCATCTTCAGGATCGTGGTGATCATGTTGACGCCGCCGAGCAGCGTGCCGACACCGGCAATCTGAAGTGCCCAGATGTAATAGTCGACACCCACTCCGGGGCTCATGTGAAGTTCGGATAGCGGCGGATAGGCAAGCCACCCGGTTTTGGCAAAGTCCCCGACCCCCAAAGACAGGTTGACGAGAATTGCGCCAGCCACGGTCAGCCACAGGCTGAGGGAGTTCATGTAAGGAAAGGCAACGTCGCGCGCACCAATCTGCATCGGCACGACGATATTCATGAGCCCGACGATAAACGGCATCGCCATAAAAAAGATCATGATGACGCCATGGGCCGTGAACACCTGATCGAAGTGTTCGGGCGGCAAGTAGCCAGACCCACCAGCGGAAGCGAGGGCCTGCTGCGAGCGCATCATCAACGCATCAGAAAAGCCACGAAGCAGCATGATAGTAGCCAGGACGATGTACATGACACCGATGCGCTTGTGGTCTACCGATGTCAGCCAGTCCTTCCAGAGTGTCGGCCAGAAGCGGAAGTAGCTGATGATTGCCAATCCGCTGATGACACAGACGATCATGAAGGCGACTGCCCCCATGATGATTGGGTTCTGATAAGGAATGGCTGCGAGGGTGAGTTTTCCTAGCATATCAGGAACCGTGCTCCGAAAGGGAAGGACGTTTGGCCATGGCCATGCGATGACCGGATGCACTCATGCGCCGCGCCAGGTGCTGCGCGTCGATGCAGGCCTGACCGTCTGTGCAGAGATTGAGAATGTCGTGAAACAAACGGGGTGCCACCCAGGCGTAGTGCTGGACCGGGACATTTTCGCTGGGCCTTTCGAGTTTGCGATAGGCAGCCAGCGTGAGCGACTGATGCGACGCGCGTACCTTCCTGATCCACGCTTTGAAGTCCTTGGCACTCATGGCCCGCGCGGCAAAGCGCATCTTGGAGAAACCATCGCCGCTGAAATTGGATGAAATGCCCTGATATGTGCCCACCCTGTCGGCCATGAGCGACAGCTTCGTTTGCATGCCGGCCATGGTGTAGATCTGACTGCCCAGGCGCGGGATGAAAAAGGCATTCATGACCCGCGAGGAGGTAAGACGAAAGTTGAC
>JAGWRJ010000256.1 GCA_028869725.1 Alphaproteobacteria bacterium
CTCACCGGCGTCCCGTTACTCACCGGCCTCCCGTTACTCACAGGCATCCCGTTACTCACAGGCATCCCGTTACTCACAGGCATCCCGTTACTCACAGGCATCCCGTTACTCACAGGCATCCCGTTACTCACAGGCATCCCGTTACTCACAGGTGTCCCCGCGGGTTCTGAACCCGGGTTTGGATGTGCCGCTTCTCCTCGGTGCTCGCCTAGGATGGAAACCCTTTCAGATAAAACATCCCCAACCAGCGCCGCCTTGCCCAGCACCATCATTCCTAAAAAAACATCCAAAGGATGATCTGATAGGAGGTAGATCGCTTGGACATTATTTTTCTGTCCAATTCTGTGCAGGCGATCGCGAGCCTGGCTGAGGGTTGATGGCTTGTAGGCGAGTTCGAGAAATACAACGGTGTCCGCGTGGTGCAGGGTGACGCCTTCACCCATGGCTTCCATTCCACAAACCAAGCAGTCCAGTCGCCCGCCCTGGAAATCTGCAACCATCTGCGCGCGTCGCGGCAGGTTGGTGCGACCGTCCGCGACCTCGACGCGCCACCCGGATTTGCGGATGGTGGCGGCGAGCGCATCGCTCGCGTTGTGATGCGCGGTGAATACCACGAGGCAACCTTTGTTTTCTAGCGCATCATGTATGAAGTCGATCGCCGAGGCGTTCCTCGCCTTCTCAAGCCCTAGGCGCTCGCGCACCACTTCAAACTGGGCCAGTTTCTGTCCCGTGGACCACGCCAAAGCGAGGTGTTTAATTATGGGTGCCGCGCTTGCCGCCCAGGGTTTAGGTTGGGCACCTTTCTCGGCAGCCAGTTTACCTGCCGCAATGATGTCATTCAGATCATCGTCTTCGCCGTCTATTCGTACTCGGATGTTCACAACCTGTTCTGTGACCGGCGGCAACTCCTTCAGCACATCAGCCTTTTTCCGCCGCAACATCACTGGCTGCAACAGCGCCTTGATTCTCTCCACGGAAATCTTCTCTTGCCGCACTTCGTGGTATGCGCCCGGGTTGATCACATGCAACAACACGGCGGGCTCATTCGTGTTGTTTTGGACGGGGGTGCCGCTCATCGCTAGGCAACCGCCCGCGCTGGCGCTCAGACTGATCGCGGCGAAGGTGCGTTTTGCGTCTGCGCTCTTGACCCTGTGCGCCTCGTCTAGAACCAGAAGGTCGGGCTTCCAATCTTGCAACGCAAGCAGCAAATCCCCACGCAGCCGAGAGTGCAGCTTATGCCACTTCTGAGCCGACTCTTGAGAAAGTTCGTGAGCTACAGCATCCACCACATCAGACGGCAGCGGCTGGGAGAATTTGATTCTCTGCCCATCCAACTCCAATGGCCGCAAATCGTCTTCATCTCCCTCATCGGCAAAACCGATCTTCTTTTTGATCACCGCCTTGATAGTTTTGAATTCAGCGCCACCAGCAGCACGCCATGTCTCTGCACGCGCCACAACCTGGTCGTAGGACGCGACCAGCCATTGGGAATCTTGCGCCGGCCTGTCATGAGACCCCTCCAGTGTCTGGATTGCGCTTACCGCCCCACCCCACTTCTTGATTTCATCGACCCATACCGACCTGACCGCAGCTGGCGCCAGGATCACGGTCCTCTTGGACTTCATCGCCGACGCGGTGGCGATCGCCTGCGCCGTTTTGCCGAGCCCCATGTCGTCGGCCAGCAGCGTGCGCCCCTCCCGCGACATGACAAACCGAACGCCATCTTTTTGAAATTCCCGCAGCTTAAATCCCGCTGCGGTTGCGCTATTCCAGCCCGGGATGCTCGCCTCATCAAACTGCACGGCATCCCAAAGACTGTCTGGGTTAAACCCATTTTCTGGCGTCCACACAATCTCGGCCGCCTGGAGCCACGCCCGCCACGTCGGCCACTCAACCAGCGGGAATGAATTGACCGATACAAGATCGCCACCTGATTTACTCGGCATGCCTGTCGCGGCCATCGTCGCCGCCACGGCCATATCGTTATCGCTGATCAAAATCACCTCCATGACCCATCCCCGTCGGCGTACTAGAGCGGTGGGTGTCGGCAGATTCAGCAGTGGAGAATCGGGCGCGGCCGAAATTTCGTCGGGCAACGAGGCGTGCCCCGCACGTATCAAAACGCCACCCTTTCCCCGAGTCAAATTTTCAGGCTGGTACAGGTACAGCGCTGAATGGCGGTCGGCTGATGCAAACTCTTGCGCTCCCCGCGTTCGCGAATCAAAAATCTGGAACGTGGCCTTGCCGCATACCCCATGGACAGCCGGTTTCGCGGTCCGTGTGACGGGTTTAGCCCCGGGGTGCCTAGGGTCACCGATGTTGTGCCCATCGCAATCCAGTGTGAGCATGGGCCAGTCCACCAACTTGGTCAGTTTGCGCTTTACAGACTCCTGTTTTTCCTGCGGGATGCGCCAAAAGCGCGCGGGAAACGGAGCCGCAGCCTCCGCCTCATACCCCTCCACACGCAACGCGTCCCAAATGGGGCGATTCGCGTATCTGCCAGTAAATCCCATCAGATGGACTTGGCCTTGCGCATCGAGCACCTGCACCAGACATTGCTGCAGCTCTGGAAAATTCTTTTGCTCGTTCCATCCAACCCGCTTGATTTCCACTCCGTTATTCATTGTCGACTCCGTTACTCACATCATAACGCGTCGCCGTTACTCACGCTTTAAAATATATCGCCGTTACTCACAAATTTGACACCACTGCATGAGAAGATCAAGCGGCCTAGCGCAATGGCGGCCATCTGAGCGGTTTTCGGGGTGTGCGGGACCTATCGCCGAAAAGGCCGGATCGCCTGTTATTGGCCATTCCGTCTGCATACATTCTCTCTGTTGTGTTTTTTGTCTTTAACCATGATTGCCTTTCTCAGCGCCCGCCCTAGAATTCATTAAGGACAAAAAATAGGTTTAACCTTATGGCGGTCGAACAAAACGGAAATGCGGCGCAGGCAATCGGCAAGGCACTGAGTGCTTTGCTGTTCTTAGCTAGCCGTTGCGACTGGGCGACCAGCAAGGACGGTGCGGGTTTCAGCGGCGTTGATGCACCGATTGGACATGCGCTGGCTGGGAAGACTACCCTGTCCTCGCGCGAAATGATCGCAGCAGGGCGACTACTTGTTAAGTACAAAAAACAACTAGAACAGGGGAAAATCGATATTTCCGGGGTGAAGGAGGCAGTCGATGCGTTAACGCAGTCCGGCAATGCCGGGCGCGGCGCGGAGGGTGGGTTGGGTCGCTTGCGCCGCCGTGATGTGGTCACGGGGTGGGTTGGGATCAATCCGGCCGGCCGGATCGTGCTGGCGACCTCGTACAACGAAAGAATCGTCGCAGCGATCAAGGAACTCATCGGCGCGCGTTTCGATGGTGAAAGCAAGCAATGGACCGTCGACCCGACGCAAGAGAATGTCCTGGAAGTGCAGTCGTTGGCCCAGGAATTCGGGCTGGAAGTGCAGCCTGACCCAGGCTGGGGCCGCATGACGCCTGCGCGGAAGGTCACCGTGGCGGATGACCGGCTCGTCGTGCATGGGGTCAATGCCGGAAAATTTCTGCGCGCTTTGCCCAAGCTGACGGGCAAGCCGGCTGTGGACGAAACGCTTTTCGGCGCTGTCCAGTGGTTGTCGCCGACCTCCATCGGCATCCCTCTGCGCTCCTGGGTGATTCGAGACGCGGCGCTCTGGCTCGAGACGACAGACCCGGATGCCCCCAATGCCAGACGGCTGGCCTGGGCCAAGCAAGTTCTGTTGCATCAGTTGGAGCAGCACTATCCGTCCGCGCAGCAACGGGAACGGCAAGTCTTCGAGCGAGCCGCAGCGCTGTCCCTGCCGGAAGACCAAATTGAGACGCTGAGGCGGGCGCTGCCGCCCGATCTGGCGACGGCGCTCATGCCGCACCAGTGGGTAGGGGCGCAGGCCA
Source organism: Alphaproteobacteria bacterium (assembly GCA_028869725.1). Classification (GTDB taxonomy): domain Bacteria; phylum Pseudomonadota; class Alphaproteobacteria; order Micropepsales; family Micropepsaceae; genus Rhizomicrobium. The sequence continues at coordinate 3,918 of JAGWRJ010000256.1, forward strand.
TCGCCACCCGTGCGGAGATTCTCCTGTGTGACGAACAGGGACTTGGCAAGACGATCGAAATCCTCGCTGGGCTTGAGGCGGCCGGCGCGTTCCCGGCCATCGTCCTGGCGCCGGCGACCGCGCTGCTCAATTGGCGCGACGAGGCCGCCCGCTGGCTACCCCATCGGCGCGTCTCGGTGCAGGGCGGCGGGGTCGCAAAGCGCGACGCCGGAACGGACATCGCGCACGCCGAGATCGTCGTGCTCAACTATGAATCGTTCTCGAAGTATGCACCGGAACTCAAGGCAATCAAGCCGGCCGCCCTTGTGGTCGACGAGGCACAGTATCTCAAAGGGCACGATTCGGCGCGCACGGAGGCGGTCAAGGAATTCGCACGCTACAACATGGCGCCGGGGGCGAAGACCATTTGCGCGACCGGCACGCCCGTTATGAACCGTCCGGCCGAACTGCTCACGCTCTTGACGCTGACTCCTGGCCTGCTCACAGATTTGGGCGGGTTTACGCGGTTCGCGTCCAGATATTGCCGGGCCACGCTCCGTCAGCTGGGGCGCGGCGTGTTCGCGCAGTCCTTCTGGGACTACGGTGGAGCGGCGAACCTGGGCGAATTGGCCAACCGCATCCGCGAGGCGGGCGGTTTTGTTCGGAGATCGAAATCTCAGGTATTGCCGGGCCTTGCGGCCAAGTCGCGGCACGTCATCGATGCCGAGCTCTGCAATCGCGTTGAGTACGAGAAGGCGCGCACGAGCCTTGCCGAATGGTTAAAGACTAAAAACAAGCCAGCCAAATTCAGGCAGCGGATGAAACCCATCCAGGATGAAGAGTCGAGCGGACTGGCGCAAATCGTCCAATGGTATGGGTGGGGCGAGGATGAGATTGAGCAGATGCGGCTCGAGACCCATGATCGCGCCGAAGCTCTGCGGAAGGTGGGCGCCCTGCGTCAGTTAGCCGGCATAGGGAAGATCCCATCCGCGCTGCGCTGGATCGAAGAACATGTTAAGGACGAAAAACTGGTTATATTTGCTTATCACATCGATGTCCAGAACGCGCTTTTGCAGTCGTTGGAAGGCGCCGGATATCGGGCGCTGTCGATCACTGGGGACATGACGGCGGGCGCGCGTCGCAAGGCAATCCAGGAGTTTCAGGCCGACCCGGCTGCGCAAGTCATCGTCTGCTCGATCAAGGCGGCGCAGACGGCGATCACCCTGACCGCGGCCCGGCATGTGCTGATGGTCGAATTGGACTGGACACCGTCCGCGCTCGAACAGGCGGAGGACCGTGTCCACAGAATCGGACAGACTGGCGCGGTCGATGTCAGCTATCTTCACGCCCCGTCCACACTGGACGACAGAATGGTTGAATTGCTGGAAATAAAGCGTTCAAAGATTTCTGTCCTTAACGCTGCACATGCACCCTACGGATATCGCAAGGATGGACAACCCCGCTTGCAGCCGCCAGGTCCTGGCCGTCCGCGCCTCGATCCCGCCGAGCGTGCCGCGCGGCGCAAGAGCAGCAAGACGGGGTGGCAATCGCAACATCTTGAGTACATGCGCGACTACATGCGGGCGCGGCGACGCGACAAGGCGATCAAAGACGCTCGGCGGGATATCAGAGACTTCGAGGTGCTCGAACGGATGGGCGTGGGCGGATATACGCGCGAGTTCGGCTACAACCTTGACGTGCGCGAAATGTATGACAAGGATCTGGCCGAGGCGCAGCGACGCGCGACTAAGGCCCGGGCACGCCTGGACAAGCTCGGTGTAGACATGCCGACCGTGGGCAGTGGATCAGCCGCCATGTCCCCGCAGCAGGCGACATCAGCCTGACGACGGATCGCACGGCGGCGTTTTTGTTTCTTAACCAGCCATGCGTGGGGCGGTAGACGCACCGGTCACAGTAGCGATCCCTTTTCTCCGGGCGGCGGTTTCGACCACAACAACTTTTGATTGTTGGATGAGGTGCGGACAGGCCCGGCATTCTTATTGGTTGCTTGGGCGGCGCTTGCCGAGCGATCAAATCACAGTACGCAACGTCGCAAAGCACTCTTTCTGGACAAAAATGCAGCAGTACTCGGAACCTTACTTCTTCAAAATCTCGCGGGCCTTCCTTAGTTTGACTCGCAAAATGAACATCGTGGACGCGAATGACGTGCCGCTTTATGCTGTCTATCGACGGGGGATTTTCTCACTCACGTATGACCTGAAAACCCCGGACGGCGTCTCCGTGTCCAGCATACGGCGCAAACTGAACTCTTTGCCTGGCGTCGAACCTGGGTTATTTTCGGGCCGCAGATCAACAGCGCGATCTGGCGCGCTTGTGCAATCAAGCGCACCATCAAGGTTGTCGAGGGCGACCGGCATGGCACCGTCATCTCGGGCAACTGGACGTCCCCGCGATTCCGGATCAAGCAGGAAGGGGCCGAGATAACTTCGACAAAATTCAAGCTGTTCAGCGTGCGATCCAACCAGTTCGTCGAGGTGCCCCGTTCAGAGGATGCGCTTTTGTCCGTTCTTGCCCTGGTCATCGTCTGCCTGGATCGCACCGAGGATGAAGATGATCCCGATCAGGACTGAATCGGTGAGTTCTATGGCTAGCGCGGCCCAAATCGCGCTGGCCATTTTTTCGCAAGTCACCAATAAAAACAAAGACATATGTTGTCTTTCGGTCTTTCGATCCGAAGGATTCGAGTCAACTTGGCTTTAGCAGGCGCTACACGCCGCCTCGCGGCATTCCGATCCCTCTATAGTTCGTTAGGCATCTTTGGGCATCACGAAGCAACCCATGCTTTCATTGTGCGGTTCACAGACAACCACGACCGACAGCATTCGCGCTGAGATGGCGCGAAGACTCCTCTGGATCGCACTTTGGGTTGTGTTTCGCTTTTTGCCTTCGGGCAGGCGTCCGCGGCCACCCTCGCCGTCAAGGTCGTCGGCGTCAGTGACGGCGACACCTTCTCCGTGCTTGACGCCCATCACCAGCAGTTCAAGATCCGGCTCGAGACGACGCCCAGCCCAGAGGTGCGCTCGCAGACTTGCTGGTTGGGCGGATCATTCCGCGCTCGACATGCGAGCCCGAGACAAATGCGCGGGGAATTCCGTACAGGTGCCTCGCTCCGCCCTCACGGGGTAATGACCCGGGATCAGGAACGGACTTGGATCAATGATCACCTCTTGCTCTGCGCGCTCCAAAAAGTGGGCGAGGACAAGGTCCCGAGGTACCCGGCTTGAGAGGATCCAGCCAAAGGGCAGGCCCAGGCTCGGCACGGGCACCGCGTACCAGCAGGCCACCTCCTTGCTCAACGTCCAGCTAATGTTGGATGGACGGCGGCCATCGGAGAACACTTGTCCACGGAAAATCTCTACCATTGGCGGGAGCGACTGAAGACGCTCGAGCTCTTCTGCGGTCATCAAAGCCGCGGGGCTATGCGCCCGTGCGTCGCGAAACAGGGATGCCAAGTCGTTTGGGTCATCGGCCTGCAATCCGTAGTCGAGCCACACTTCGCGCAAAGCGCCAGCCACCGCGGCAGGAGGAATGCCCTCCACGCAAGCCATTGCTTCCATGACAGCGGCGGGCTCGAGAACTTCCCGATGCTCGCGATCCAGCACGGCGGCCCTTGCGGCTTGCGCCGCAGTCATGGGGTCGAGCAGGCGATCATTGAGGAATCGTTTGAACCAGGTACCGTCTTCGACGACGCACCCGAAGGCCATGACCAAGCCCTTGAGGTTCTGCAACCGAGGGTCCATATTTTCTCCAATCTGAGAGTGAATGTGAATGCCGCTGGTCCGCGCGGCCCGGTTCACTACTGATCTCCCGGCGAATTCGCCGAGTCGATAGATTCGCTTCGTTCAACCCAAAGTCGCCCCTGCACGTCGGTGGTCGTGCCAATCAGCGCATCGAGGCCTTCGGCATCCACGCGAGCCAGGACGCACAGCAGCTGCGGTTTTCCGTCGATTGCGGCGTACACCGCCGCCGACCCCTCTTGTGCTAAGACGACGATCCGATGCGCACCTCGGTCCGCCACGATCACCGTCCGCAGCCCGCGCGGGTCGGGGCGACGCCGCATCCGCCGCAGGGATCCGTAGAGCACGTTGCACAGCAAGCGCGCCGCATACAGGTCGCGGCGGTTGCCTTGAGACAGTGCCATCTCGGCATCGCGTTCCACCTCGAAGTCGTCCACCCAAGGCAGATCAACCTCGTAGGCACGGCGCACCGCGGCGCACGCCGCAGCAATCAGACTCGGGGCATCGGCGGCGACAGGCGCCTCTTGCATGTCATTCATGAGATAGTTCCTTGGTCTTCAACTCGACAGCATTTCATGCAGCAGGGCTGACACAAGCCCCACCTGACGCCCGCTCACGCAGCCCGTCGCGCTGTTTCGACCATCCAGCCCGCCATCAGCCAGAACCCGCGCGCGTTGGAGAGCACCGGTCGCGGCAGTACGGTCAGCGGGAAATCGGCGAACACTTCCCGCACAGCGTCCTCGAAATACGCAGCTCCGCCGCCGGCCAGCACCAGTTGGTCGATGCGGCTTGCTCTCTCCTGCTGCGCTCGTTGGAGCATGTCGGCCATGCGGTGCACGATCACTCTGGCGCCCTTGCCGATGATGGGACGGAACGGCTCGAAGTCGATCCGGCCGATGCCGACCAAGAATGACGAGCGGCGCTCCAGCCCGTCCTCGATCGTCTGCATGTCCAGCAACGCATGGGGATGCTGGCGGGTGATCGCCACCGACACATCCCTGAAGAGTTCCGAGACGCCGCCATCGAACGCGCCTGAGAGTTCCGGCACCACCACGCTGCCGCGCATCGAGAACCAGTCGAAAGTCTTGTAGCCCGGGTCACACACCGTCACGATGTCCTGCGAGCTGATGGGCGCCGTCGTGCGGCTGCGCCAGTCGGTCACGGCGCCAACGGGCTGCGGCATGACCCGCACCGAACGAATGCTCACGGTCAGCGATTCGGTACCAAAGCGTTCGCGCAGCGACTGCGGCAGCGGTACGAGGAAGGGTTTGAGCATCTGCTCGCGCAACGGGTCTTTCAGACGGGAGAAGGAATAGACCGGCAGACCGACGACCATGGCATCCACCGTGTCCGTGGCATCGCCGAGTTGGGTGAACGCACTGTGCAGGGCACCCGCCACCAACGCCCGGTACTGCGGCGTCAGGATGTAGTTGGCGTGCAGGGTGCGACCGAACACTGATGCAGACGGCCCCACGGTGAAGTGCCGGCCATCGACCTCGACCAGAACCTGATCGGTCTTGCCGGTCTCGGCCATGTCCCGGTGATGCTGCAGGTCCACGATTTCGTGCGCGACTGAGGGCAGTACCAGACTGTGTTCAGGGCCGAGCGCCGCCGAAAAAACCCCCTTGGTATTGCCGTAGCCGACGTCCAGGCCCATGACGAATGGATGCATGTAAGACTCCTTGTAGTAACGAGTAGTGGATTCAATCCAGACCCTCGATCGAGAGGTTGTCTAGGAAGGCGGTCATTTCTTGAGGTAGGGCAGCCGGAACTGGGGGCGCAGGCTCAGCTGCGTGTGCGCCGTCCGAGGCCCTTGCAGCATCGTTGTGTCCCGCGGCAGGGGGCGGCAGGTCGCGATAGACCGCGTTGACGCCGGCGTGCAGCACCTGTATGACCACACGGCTGCGTGCCTGTGTTCCCGGCCCCCCGGGCAGGTCGGCCAGGCGTCGGCGCAGCGGCTGCATCGCCTGGGTATCGGGCAGGAGCAGGATGACGCGGATCGGCCGACCGTCGGCGCGGCTGTCGGAGTGGTCCGAGGACAAGGGCCCGCACAGGGACTTGCAGGCGCGGAGGACTGCGCCGGTCTGGGCGCTCTCTGGCTCGAACACGATTGCGGAGCCGACCTCCAGCAACGCCAGCAGTACTCGTGCCCGGTCGGGCCGACCCGGTTTGACCGGCAACGACGCCAGATGGCGGTGCAGTGGACGCATCGCCGGGTCGTCTGCGCGAATGCCAATCGCGGATTTCAATTCCATAGGGAGGACTTATCAATGGTTGAGACACCATCGACAACCGACAGGGACTGTCGCGAACCGTCGAGCGAACGGCGTGATTGATGCGCCGCTGGAGACGCGACGAGCGCGGGTTGTCGTGGGGGATACATGGGAAATGATTGTTCCCTCTTCATGCTCCCACGCGACACCGAAAGCGCAAGCGAAAGTGCCAACTTTTGGTTTGGCACGCCCATCTACGTTGACGTAGCATTTTGCTCATCTGTCATCCGACAGACTGCTTTTCCAAGCCGCACAAGCGGAACGAGGCAGACATCGCGAGGCCACGCGCCTCCATCCAGAAGGTCAACCGCCCCGGCGGTTTTTTTTGAAACCTCAGCCGAAAAACCCTGAGAAACCCTGAGTGTGTGCAAACACTAGGATTTGCACGGCTTGGAAGCCGTTTTCGACGCCCTTCGCCGACCCTGAGCGGTCGTATCCACCTCCCCCATGAGGGGTAAGGCAGCGGCTGAGGCCGCCATTGGCAAGATCGACATCGGGGATTCGCCACCCCCTCTGAGCGCCGTTGCTGCCCCGCCTTGCTGCCGGGTAAGTGGACGCCGGAGAGCTTTGCAGCCCGAGGGTTGCATGGCAGGCCGCCTGAGGGCGGTTGTTCCAGGAATCTCGGCTGGTCCCACCCGATAAGTGGGATTCGAATGGGCGGTGACATACGCCCCGGTCTCTCCTTTGGGAGAGCGACTCTGCGCCGCGAGGGCAGGGCGGTACGCGTTGCGACGCATACGCGAACCGAACTCGAGACTCCTGAAGGAAGGAGCGTCCCCCTGCATGCAGGGGCCAAGGCGGGACCCGGGGCCTGAATCCGCGGCGATGAAGAGTGCCATCTGACGCACTCGCAGACAGGCTCGGCGCCGAAGCGCTGCGCCAGTGGCTCATTGAATAAATACTGCGTGTTGCAGGCCGACTTTCGCTGTCGAGAGTGTCGGATGCGCGCCATACGCTCATGCCATGTTCTGATCAGGAGGTTTGGCATGAGCGAGCGCAGTATCACCCTGCAATACAAGAAGGTCCCGCTGAGGATTGCCTTGGAAGCTGATGGCGCCTGGATTCCGGCAGAAGACCTCGGATTGGCCATAGGCCTCAAAGATCCCAAGGGTCCCGTGTCCAAGGTGCCAGAGCACGAGAAGTCGCTGCGGCAAGTTGGCGCTCAGGGCGTGCGGATGCGCGTCCTGAGCGTCGAAGGCGTGCAGCGCATCGCCGGGTCGGTGCGTGCTCCCGGGGCCATGCCTTTTCTTGATTGGTTTCGAGCGCAGGCCATGCCGCAGATCGCGCTGGCGCTGCAGGACGTCTGCGACGCGGCGGCGTCTGTTCCAGCCGTGCCTGCGGGCTCATTGCTGGGCAGTGCTGTGTCCGATTCCGTTGTGACGGCGGACATGTCGCTCGACGCCGGGCGCCCCTTCCTCTATGGCAAGCTACCGGTGCGGCTGCAGGTCGATGCCAAGGGCGAAATCCTGTTCCGCGCCGAGGACGTTTGCCAGGCGCTGGAGATGGGTAATCCCCGCCAGGCGATCGACTCCCACGTTGATGCGGATGACGTCCAGAAACTGGACATCATCGACTCCCTGGGTCGCACGCAGCAGGCAAACTACGTCAACCTGCCGGGGTTATACAGCCTCATTTTTGGCAGCAAGAAAGACGCCGCGCGGAAGTTCAAGCGCTGGGTCACCCACGATGTCCTGCCTTCAATTCAGAAGACCGGACACTACGACCTGCGCGGCGACTCTGCGCCCCTGATCGGCACGCAGACGCCCGCACAATGCCTGGCGCGGCAAGCCAGTCAGTCAGCCCTCGCGGCCTCCTTGCTTGGAGCGGAGCACTCTCAAAGCGCGTACCTCAAAGTCCGGCAAGAACTGGCGCAGATCAACCATGCGTCGCAGGGCCTGCGCCAGATGCGCATCGAGATTGATTTTCACGCGGGGCTGGAACAGCCGCAGGCTTCGGCCGAACTGCCGCCCGGTCTCAACATCCCCGCTGCGGAGAAAACGGTGATCGGTCGTATCTACACCCTGTCCTTTCCCCTAGGCATCACGAAGCCGCGAGTACGGCCCATGTTGTCCGACGAATACCTCGTCACGGCCAACCTGGAGGGCATCAAGCTGCTGGTCAATCGCTGCTCCCTCGGGGAGGATGGGTGGAAGGAACTGGAGAAACTGGCGCAGTGGAAACTGCGGGTGCTGCACAACCGTCGCGAAAACCTGGGACGATAGACCGCTCCGGGCCGAACATTCCCGGTCGCAGGGTTTCGCTGATCGAGCCATCCATCTGCCGCACCGGCGCCTTTGGTGCGGCCATAGCCGTGCCGGAAGCGCCTCCCGCACTGCCTGCGCCCGCGCATCCCGCCCCGCAGGTCGGTGCTGACTGGCTGGCCCGGTCGATTCAACGCCCACCTCTCCGCCAAGCAGGCCGTCTTCGCATCGACCAGCTTTCCCATCGTGCGACTCCGTTCACTCTTAGCTGGTCAAATCCGCCAAAAACTCCGACGCCGGAGCCACGCCGGAAACGTGCAGGAACTCCCGCGCCCGCGTGCAGGCCACGTAGAGCAGTTGGCGCTCGGTGGCGTAGACCTCGTCCAGATCGCTCTCGTCGCTCACGCTCTCGATGCGTGATTGCAGCGGCACCACCTCATCGTCGCAGGCCATCACCGCCACGGCGCGGAACTCCAGACCCTTGGCGAAGTGCATCGTGGCGACGGACGCCTTGCCGGCGACCGACTGCACCTTTTCGTCCAGCACCACAAAGGGCAAGCTAGCGTGTTGCAGGGCTTGGCGGGCGCGTTCCAGTTCCGCATCACTGCGGACGAACACGCCTATTTCGTGCAGGGCGAGTCCAGCATCCCTTTGCGCCTTGAGCCACTCGCCCACGCCTTCGGCTTCGAGCGCCGCCGTCTTGAACTCGGTCACCACAGGCACAGGGCCGTTGAACACCGACACCGTGCCCTTGCGGGACTCCGTGTTGCCGTCCACGTCGGCGATCTCCTCGCCAAGCAGTCGGTCGGCCTGCGTGCGAATCTGGTGCGAGGTGCGATAGTTCACCGTCAGTGTGCGCGAGCGGCCACGCACGTCGACGCCAAGCGACTTCCACGAAAATGCCATCTGGAATATCCGCTGCCCCAAGTCGCCCGCGAAGAACAGCGCGTTCGGGCGCCCGCCGCCGATCGCGGCCAGAAACTTCAACTGCGCCACCGTCACGTCCTGCGCCTCGTCCAGCACGACGTGCTCGAACGGCGGGTGCTTGCGCTTGGGCATTTCAACCGCCAGCCGTGTGAAAACACCCGCCATCGAGACCCATCCTTCGGCTTCAAGTTCCTGCCGAACCGCGTCAAACACGGACCACAGCGCTTGCCGCTGCGCGTCCGACAAACGGGTCTTGCGACCCAGTCGTTTCACGTCGCGGTAGTCCTCCCACGTCTGCAACTGCCATGCATCCACCACCTGCTGCCATTCGCCAAACAGGAAGGCTGCGCCGAAGCGCGAGCCGTGCAGTTTGGCCGCGTGCTTGACCAGCCGGGTTTTCACGTCGTTCACCGTCGTCAGCTTGGCCTTGCCGAAACTCGCCTCGTAAAGCCGCAAGCCGATGGCATCCAGCGCAGCCACCTCGATGCGCTCGCCCAGGCGTGGTTCGGAGCTGATGAGCAGCCTCAGCTTGCTGCGCAGTGCTGTCGCCAAACCTTCCGAAAACGTCGTCAACAACACCCGCGCGTCGGCATTGACGCGCGCCAGGTGCGCGGCCCGGTGCAGGGCGACGATGGTCTTGCCGGTGCCCGCCGAGCCGGACACGCGCGCCGGGCCGTTGTAGTCGCGCTCGACCAACTGACGCTGATCCGGGTGCAGGAAGGTGATCCACTTCTCCCACGGGTACTCGAAGGCGCGCTCCAGTTCCTCCACGTTCGCCACCACGCGGAAGCGGCGCAGGGCATCGGGGTGCTCGAACGGGTCGGCATCGGGCTGCGTCACCACCGGCGCGGCCTTGGGCGTGCCGCCCGTCGCCAGTTCCAACAATGCCTCGCCTGCCTCCGCGGGCAGGTGCTCGACCAGATCGAGCAGCGAATCCTCGTTGGCCTTGCGCACGTCCTCCAGCCATTCGCGTGGCACGCCGAAGCCCAGCAGCAGAGCTTCCGGCGTCTGCGCGAACGGCAGCGGCTTGGGCGCGGGCATCGCCACTGCTGGAATCTTCACCCGCGGCGCCAGCGCTTCCACGTATTTGGGTACGCGGATTTCCTCCACACGCTCGCGCACCTCCACGAACTGCGCCGCGCCCGTGGTGGGATGCACTTCCAGCTTGCGCCGCTCCGCCCACGCATACGCCTTGTCGTGGTGATCCGCGTAGCAAAGCAGCAAGCTGCTGGCCGACTTGTGGACGATCAGACGGATGTCCGAGCCCACCCGCACCGACCAGAAGCGCGGGTCTTTGGCGCGGTCGAGTTTGTGCAAGCTAAGGCCCGGGTTGGCCGGGTTCATCTGTAAGTCAAAGGCCGTGGTCTTGACGAGCTTCTGCTCTTCGCCTGTCAAGCGCGCAAGGCTGTCGGTGAAGGTGTCGGCGATGCGGAAATCCATCACGCGGTTCCGGTGGCCATCTTCAGTTTGCCGAAGAAATCGTGCACGTCGTCATGGACCTCGTCTGGCCTCATGAGCAACGCCACTTCCTCGCGGAGCAGTTGAAGCGGGGGATCGCCAGCCTTGAGTCTCTGGAACAAGCTATTTGGGTTCTCGAACAGCAGCTTCTTGCCATCGACGACGGCGAATATATTTGCGGACACGTTTCGCCACGTCCTACCCGGTGGAAGCGTGAGATTCTCGTCGCGGAAAAATCCATCGATTGCAGCCAGCGTTGGCTGCGCAAACAGATCATCCTCGGCTAATCTCAATCTGGAGAGCGCGGCGCGGCGCCATGCATCGGGCACGAGCAGATAGTTCTCGATGTTCTTGCGCTTCCACTCGAACAGTGCCGGGTTGCCTGCCGACGGGTGAAAGGCCTTCTTCGCGTCGTCGTAGTCGAAAAGCATCATTCGGGTGACGTTCGGGATGATGTTCTGCAGCGCAGCGTAATGCTGGTCAGCACGCTCCTTCATGTTGGCCTTGCCGCCGCCCTTCATTGCCTTGAAACAGACCTTGTCGATGGCCGCTTCAGCGCCACAAGCCGCCGCCCAGGCGCGCAAAATGCGCTCGTCGGTCTCACCCTCGACGTACAGGATGTGGGGCGACCCCGTCAGGCGCGTTACCTCCTCATTCGAAACCTCGGACATGGCATGCAGTACGGCTGGCGTCGAATCGACCCGTTTAGGCACGCGATTGAGCAAGGAGACGATCTGGCTTGCGTCCACACCCCGCGCAAACTCCTCCGCATGGGTGGCGATCAGGAACTGCGTGCCCAAATCCTTGGACTTGCGCTTGAAGTAGTCGAGGATTTCCCGTTGCAGGTTGACATGCAGATGCGCATCGGGCTCGTCGAGCAGAATGGTCGTGGGCCTGTATCCAAAAAGGAACGCCAGCAATGTCAGCGTTTGGTGGAATCCGCTGCCGCCGGAAATGATGTCGTAGCTGCGGCCTGCCTGCTGGTACTCCACGTTGATGAAAACGTCCTTGGTGGACTCGTACCTCGGCGGGCTGATCTTTACTCCGAACCAGCGCTCGACGACTTGGGCAAGCTCATCCCAGTCGGATGGTTTCACCGGTGCGGTGGGACGCTCTGACCCGGCGTCGCGTTGCCATGACGCGCTGACCCTCAACAACAGATTACGCAACACGCTTCCCGGCTGCCCCTTGCCCACCTGCTGACGCATCGGCGAGATGTCGAGCCATTTTTCGCTGGGTTCCAGGCCCGAGAACGGCGGAACATAGGCGATCTTCGGCAGATTTTCGCTTTTCTCGGCATCCCGGAAGCGGGCCCATCCACCGGCGGGAATCGCGTAGATCGTTTGTGGAGAGTGGTAGCGCAGTTCCACCCCGAACGAATCCGTCTTGCCAGCCGCATCCTGCCATTCCAGAAGAATCTCGATGAGGATGAACTCCTGCTTCTTCTTTCCGGACTCGGCGTCGAGTGGGTACGCGCGGTCGGTCCGGTCTTTCCACAACAGGATGAATTCTGGCAGCGGCAATGCCGTGAAGTTGGGGAGGACGATCTGAATACCGGTCGTGCCCGTGCGGCGCGAGCGATGGAACTCATCGACGCAGAACTGCCAGATCGCCATCGCCTGCAGCACGGTGCTCTTACCGCTATTGTTGCGGCCCACCAGCAGATCAAACGGCGTGAACTCGTAGACCTGTTCGCCCACGCTCTTGAAGTTGCGCAGTGTCAGTTTGGTGATCATGTTGTCGTCCTAAACCCGGAACACTTTCATCACCTCATCGCCGAGGTGATTGATCACTTTTACCGCAATCCGCCCGGACTTGGGCTTGTCGAAGGGGCGTGAGGTGTCGCTGTTCAAGCTGGCCCACGCCTCGGCATCGATCTCGGCCTTGAGTGTGGTCTTGAGCGACTTGTAGGGGTCGTTCGCGCCGAGGAAATAGGCGTGGCGGACGAAGAAGCTCTCCTCGTTGTAGTCGGTGTCGATGAACCAGCAGGCGATGCCGTCCGCGCCGTCGCTGCGGATTTCGCCGCTGTTGGGGTGGAACACGTCCACGCCGTTCACCTTCACACGAACCTGCGGCTGGTCTTGGTCGAGGATGGTGATGTCCGGTTCGCCGAAGATCACGAACAGGTTGCCCTTGCCGGTGTTCTTCAGGTCTTCGGCCATGTGCAGGTCGGCGTTCATGCGCGCTTGCAGCACGCGGATGCGGCCGAGTTTGGCCAGGTCGCTGGCGTGGGCGTCGAAGCTGAAGGCGCAGGCGATCAGCACGTCGAAGTCAGCTTCAGCCGCCTCACGGGCCGCGGCGGCGAGGTCAACGCGCGTCACCGTGCCGAACTCCGGGCCGATGAAAATGGCGGCGCGCTTCTCGTCCGCGCCTTCGAGGTAGCGGCCTTCGGCGCAGATCAATTCGCCCGGCCACGGCTCCAGCGCGATGAAGTCGATCTTGTCGGCCTTGTGCGCCTGCTGCACGCCAGCGGTGCGCAGGTTCTCCAGAATGATGGCGTTGAAGTCGCGGCCGTATTCGGCTTGTGCTTCGGCCACCTGGTCGATGAGTTCATCGTTCTCGTCCACACCCAGCACGCGATGCGGTGAGAGACTTTCCACGGTGAACGGCCCGGCCACGCGGACTTTTTTCTTGTCCTCGTAGGGCTTGTCGTAGAGGAACTCGAACTCCGCCTTGGCGGCGATGGATGCGTCGATTGCCGATTGGCGGGCAATGCGTTGCTGCCACCAGTCCTTGTGCGCCTGTTTCGCCGTGTCCGACCATTTGGCGTCGGCCTCGCGCGGGATTTCCCATTCCTGCCACTGCTTGCTGACGGCCTTGTTCAGTTGCTCGCGCAGGGATTCCAGCGTGGGCTGGAACTCGTCCCAGATGACATCGATCTCGGCGTTGTTGGCGATGGATTTGAGCGTGATGTGCGGAACGCGCTCATAGACGAAGCCGTGGCGGATATTGCCGCTGGTGGGCGTGGTCTTGGGCGCGCTGCGGGTGACTTCGGCCTCCTTGATCTGGCCTTCTTTCGAATCGGCCAGCAGGTAGAAGGGATAACGCGCGCCCATGATGCGGGCACGGGCCAGGGCGAGGGCCACGCGCGAGGTGTCGATGGTGATCCAGCGGCGGCCCCATTGCTCGGCGACGGTGGCGGTGGTGCCAGAGCCGCAGGTCGGGTCTAGCACCAAATCGCCGGGGTCGGTGGTCATTAGGATGCAGCGTTGAACGGCTTCGGTGGCGGTCTGCACCACGTATATCTTGGGGTCGGTTCGGCTCTGCACGCCACCAATGTCCAACCAGATGTTGGAGCGTGGACTCGCCGCAAAGTCATCTAGGCAGCGAACGTAGCGAACTGACGCTCCTTCTTGCATGACGCGTCCGGCTTTCGCCGCTCGACCCAAGCCTTCAACTGTCGTTTTCCAGTGAAGGCCGCTTGCAGGTGTCCACTCGTTACCGGCGAATGAAAACCTCTGCTCTGAACTGGCCCCGCCTTGCGACGTCAGCTGATCTGACGTCGCAAGGCGGGTCCGTTCAAGTACAGAGTCTTTCAACGCTTGAATGGACGAAATTTCGCGGTACTTCGTGGCGCCGGCTTCGCCGGCCTGCTTCGCCGTGTACAAGTCGCGGTATTTGATATTCGACTTCTTCCTTGCGTACCAGACCATGTAGTCAGCGACATTCGAGAGCGTGTCGCCAGAAAACCCTGTCGTCTTCGCATAGGCGATGGTCGACATGAAATTGTCTTCCCCAAACACCTCATCCATTACCGCCCGCACCCGGTGCACGTTCTCATCCCCAATCTGCACAAAGATCGAGCCGGATTCCGTCAACAAATCCCGCGCCACCGTGAGGCGGTCGCGCAGGTAGCTGAGGTAGCTGTGGATGCCGTCGCGCCAGGTGTCGCGAAAAGCTTTGACCTGCTCCGGCTCACGGGTAATGTGCTCGGCGTTGCCGTCCTTCACGTCGCGGCTGGTGGTGGACCACTGGAAGTTGCTGTTGAATTTGATGCCGTAGGGCGGATCGAAATAGATGCACTGCACCTTGCCGCGTAAACCTTCCCGCTCGGCGAGGCTGGCCATCACTTGCAGGCTGTCGCCCAGAATGAAGCGGTTGGCCCAGTGCGCGTCGTGCTGGTAGAACTCGGTGCGCGCGGCCTCGTTGGGCAGGCCGTTGAAGTCGGCGAACAGATCGATGATGGCGCCTTGCTGCTGTTGCGCCTGCGCCTGCTGGCGCGCTTCGCTCTGGCGGCGCAGGTCGTCCACCAGCACCTTGGGATGCACCTTCTCCTGAATGTAGAGGGGTGCTGCCTGCACCACGAGGTCGGCTTCGTCCTGCGCCTCCTTGCCGCGCCAGACCAGTTGCGGGTCGAGGTCGCGGTTGCGCCGCTCCATCGCCACGCGCACCGGCGCCTGCTCGGCCTTGGCCAGCACGGCCTGGTATTCCGCGGTGGGGATGTTCTTGCGCGTGGCCTCGTCGTGTTTCAGGGCTTCGACGATCAGTTTTGAGGGTTTCTTGGCCATGCTATGGGCTGCCTTCCTTCATAGATTCCCGGGTCAAAATCGCGTTCAGTGCGAGGTTGACGTAGTAATTCGAACGCCCCTTTTTCTGCTTTTGCAGGAATCCGCCCTGCGTCAAGGCGTCGAGGTATTTGGTGGCGGTGAGCCGCGACACGTTCAGGTCGCGCTCGATGAACTCGATCTTGGTGTAGGGGTGGGTAAACAGGTTGTTGATCAAGTCCTGACTGTAGAACTTGTACTGCGCGCGGATGCGGTGTTTGGCATCCATCAGCGCGGCCTTGATGGCGTGGATGGTTTCGAGGGTGTCGCTGGCGGTCGATTCGATGGCCGCGAGCATGTAGAGCACCCAGTCTTCCCAGGTGTCGTGCTCGCGCACGGTCTGCAGCAGGCGGTAGTAGTCCGGCTTGGTGCGCACGATATAGCGGCTCAGGTAGAGCACAGGGATGTCGAGCAGACCTTCCTTGACCAGGTAGAGGACGTTGATGATGCGCCCGGTGCGGCCGTTGCCGTCGTAGAACGGGTGGATGCTCTCGAACTGGTGGTGGATCAGCGCCATTTTGATGAGCGGGTCGGCGGCGAACAGTTCGTCGTCATTGATGAAGCGTTCGAGCTCGCGCATGAGCGCGATGATCTCGTTCGGGTCTTGCGGCGGGGTGTAGACCGTCTGTCCGGCGCCGTCCTTCAAGGACGTTCCCGGCAGTTTGCGGATACCGGCGTTGTTCTGTTCCAGCTCGGCCTGGATCTGGATGATGTGGTTGGCGGTGAGCAGACCGCTCTGGTTCACCTGGTCGAAGCCGACGCGCAAGGCCTGGCGGTAACGCAGCACTTCCTTGGCGACCGGGTTGGCCCGGTTGTCGGGGAAGAGGTCGTCCTGAAAGAGTTCGTCATGGGTGGTGACGATGTTTTCGATGGCGGAACTGTCCTTGGCCTCCTGCATGCCCAGGGTATTGATGAGGATGCTCTGGTTGGGGATGGAGGCGGCGACGCCTTTGAGTTCGGCCAGTTTGCGGCTGGCCAGGGCCAGTTTTTTCAGGATGGCGGGCGTGTCGAAGCGCTCGGGCCGCAGGTGCTCCAATGGCAGAAGGGGGGTCATAGTGCCGGTTCGCCCCGCTCGATATGTATAGAAAAATGCCATTTCATATGCATGAAATGCCCGACCTGTATAGAACAAGGGGCGGGTGTATGCAGGTGATGGATCATGCGACGGCCTCCTCGGGCAGGTGCGCGCTGATCATCCGGTTGAACTCGGCTTCGACCTTTTTGGCAAAGTCGTCCTGCATTTCGTACACATCGGTGAACTCGGCAAACGCCCAGCGCCCGTATTGCCCGGCGTGGTTCACGCCGGGCACCCAGTAGGTGTCCATCGTCATCTTCTTCACCACCGCGTCCTCGCGCCGGTAGCCTTTGACTTCGACGATCAGGTGCAAGGGGTTGTCCGCGCCGTGACCGTCGTCGAGGTTGACGATGAAGTCGGGAATGTATTTGCGCGTCTCGGAGCCAGAGCGGTACGGCACCTCCAGGCCGAGGTTGTGGTTCTTGGTGTAGGCCAGCACCTTGGGGTGGCTTTCCGCCACGCGGCAGAACTCGGCCTCCCAGTCGCTGTCCAGAATCACCCAGTTGACGTGGTTCTTCGGCGGCGGTCCCAGCGTTTCGTATCGGTCGCGTCGGCTGGTGTTGAAGGCCACGTGCTTGGTGGAACCTTCCGGGTTGTAGGGATCGAACACCGCCTTCACCGGGCGGCCTTGCTTCAACTCCACGCGGGTGATGGCGGCGGTGATGCGCTCGCAGGCCCTGTTGGCCAGTTCCAGATAGAGCAACTGCCCCGGAAACGTGCCGCCCTTGCAGACCAGGCAGGTGTCCAGCCACTGCTTGACGATGCGCTTTAACTGCCCGAACAGGTGCAGTTGCGGGGCGTCGCCCGCGTCGCGCCATTTGGAAAGCAGCAGGTGTTTGGTGAGGTGCATCAGGACCGTGGACAGGCGCACGTCGTCCAGATGTTGCAGGTTCAGCTCAACCGCCTCGCCGATGATGCCCGCCTGCACGTTGCGCGAGGGGCCGACGAGTTCCGGTGTGAGTTCGAGCACCGAGTCTTCGTTGAACTCGGCCTGCAGACGGTCCTGCGGCAGCTCCACGCGGTAGCCGACCACGCGCGGAAAGCGGATTTCCAGATGATCGCGCTGCGGACGCAGGGCGCGCACGCGGATCACTTCCGGCGGCGGTTCCGGCGGGATCACCACGGGCTGCGCGGTGAAGTTGAAGGGAATGCCCAGGATGTCGGCGTATTCGACGTTGAACAAGCCTTCGGCATTGAGTTCGTAGGACTGGCGGCGCAGGGCGCGGCCCACCACCTGCTCGCACAGCAGTTGAGTGCCGAACGCGCGCACGCCCAACACATGGGTGACGGTGTTGGCGTCCCAGCCCTCGGTGAGCATGGCCACCGACACCACGCAGCGCACCGACTCGCCCAGACGGCCTTCCTTGCCGACGGTGTTCATCGCCTCGCGCAACAGCTCGGCATCCGTGAGGTTGTCGGCGGCGTGCGCGTCGCCGGTGCGTTCGATGATTTCGCGGCGAAAGCGCTCGATTTCGTCGCCGGCCATGCTGCGGAAGTTGTCGTCGAGCGCCTCGCCGGATTCGAGTTGCTCGCTGTCCACCAGCAGGGTGCGAGGTCGCGCCAGCGGGTTGCCGTGCTCATCAAAGTTCTGGAACAGCTTGAGGCGGCCTTCGACCAACTGGCTGGTGCCGTCGTCGTTCTCTTGCTGGAAGCCGGAGATGTAGTCATAGACCAGCTTGGAGGTGGAGGTGTTGTTGCACACCACGATGAAGCACGGCGGCACCTTGATGCCCGCCTTCTGCCAGTGGTCAAACACCTTGACGTAGTGGCCGTACAGGGCTTCCAGCGCGGTTTGCAGTTCCACCGGCAGGCTCAAGGGGTCGAGCCGGTTGCCCTTGCCGCGACCCTTCTTCGGCATGCGCTTGCCAATGTGTTTCCAAAGTTCCCGATAGACCGGCACGTCGTTGCCGGGGATGTTGTCGGCCACCGGCACGCGCGGCAGCTTGACGATGCCGCACTCGATGGCGTCCATCAGCGAGAAGTCGCTCATCGTCCACGGGAACAGGGTGCCTTCGGCATAGCCCGATCCGCGCAGGAAAAACGGCGTGGCGGACAGATCGAACACGCGCGACAGGCCGAGCTTGCGGTTCACCGCTTCGAGTCCGGAAATCCACAAGCGCGCGGCTTCGTTGTTTTCCTCGGCCTCCTTGCGGTCGTCGCCTTTGAGGTCTTGGTCTTCGTCGCTTTCACCGGGCGGCTTCTCGCGGTAGCAGTGATGGGCTTCGTCGTTGATGGCGAGGATGTTCTTCAGCCCCATCAACTCCGGCAGCACGCGCTGGAGCATCTGGCCTTCGGTTTCCAGCGTTTGCAGCGCCTCGCCGCCGCGCCCTTGCAGCAGGCGGCGGCCGCCGCTGGAGATTTCCAGCCGCTCGCGCAGGCGGAAGGCGTGGTAGTTGGTGATGACGATGCGCGCGTGGGCGATGTCGGGCAGCATGTCGCTGGGCACCAGCTCGCGGTTGGCGTAGTAGCTTTCGGTGTCGTTGGGCAGCAGCACGCGCAGGCGATCCTTGATGGTCAGCCCCGGCGCGACGATAAGAAACCCGCGCGTGAACTTCTGGCTGTTCGGACGGCGCACGGCGTTGACGGTCTGCCACGCAATGAGCATGGCCATGACCGTGGTCTTGCCTGCGCCGGTGGCGAGCTTCAGGGCAAGTCGGCTCAAGTCCGGGTTGGCCTCAAGGTTGGCCTTGGACAGGTGATCGAGGAAGCGTTGGCCGCTCTTGCCCAGTTGCGGCGCGACCTCGGTGAGCCAGATCGCCGTTTCCACCGCCTCGACCTGGCAGAAGAACGGGCGGATGCCGGAGAACGGATGATGGCGCCAGTGCTGCAACAGGCGCGCGGTTTCCGGCGTGACGCGCCATGCGGACTGCGGCAGCACACGCCACTTGTCCACTTCCTCGCGCACCGCGTTGATGACGGCGGTGTGGTCGTACTGCTGCTTCTCGGTGGACAGCCCCTGCCCCTCGTCGAATACCAGCGAGGCCTGATTCCCGCCGCCACGCTGCTTGCGAGGCTTGGGAATCGGGGTGATGAAGTCCGCCGGACGACGCGACTCTTGGATGATCTGCGTGGGCTGGCCGGATGCATCCAACTCCCAATGCCGCGCAGGACGCGCGTAGGGCGAGTTCAGGATGGGCTGATCGAAGAACGGGTTGGACATGGCCTCTGTCATCCTTTGCTTGTTCTTTTTGTGGCTCGCCCCGGCGTCGAAGCGGCAGCGGCAGCACGGAGCGCAGCTTTCCCACCGCGTTCGGCGCCGAATGCCGTCTCACCGGTACGGCTGGCGATCCAGCGCTCCAAATCAGACTTGCGAAAACGCCACGTCCCTCCGAGCTTGAACGCCGGAATCTCCCCGTTCGCGACGAGCCGGTAGACCGTGCGCTTGCCCGCCTTCAGATAGGTCGCAACCTCATCCAAGGTCAGGATGTCTCCATCAGGCTCTGCCATTGCCGCTCCCGCGTACACGTTAAATTCTGACTGCCAAGTCTTGCAGATTCTTCCACGAAAGGGTGATGCAGACCAGACAGAGTCGGGATCTGCGGCCGAACGTCGATCGATTCGGGGTGATTCGGGGTAGGGGGCAGCCTCCGGGCCCTCGCTCATACCCCCCGTGCAGAGGGCTTCGTACACGGCAGTTCGGCGTATCAATCCCGGTCATCCGTCAAGGGATGCAGCCGCATGCGGCTACGCCGGAATGCGCTTTCGAGCCCAGCCGGGTGATGCTTAACTCACCTCCAGATGGAATCGCAGACTGCCCCTCGTCGCATCGGCATATACGGAGTCTTTGGCCACATACGTTCAAAGTCTTTGTTTTTTATTTTTTCAGTTCCCCGAATTCCGGGAATCGGCGCGCGGAGCAGCTGTATCAGACCTGCGGCCTGTTGCCTTTTAGAAATCTGACGGCTGATGGCGCACCCGTCACCGACCCTCGCGACGATTTCCGCGGACATGATCGTGGTGACCGCCAGTCTGCCGAACCTGCGCAGGTCGGCCAGTGCGGATGGCGGCGCCCCCACGCCGCGCTACGATCGTTCCCGCGTCTGACGTCATGAGCTTGCGCGCAGTATCCGTCCAAACCCTTCGGACCGAAGGCGGTCAAAAACTCGCAACAGCTTGTTTTTATTGAAAATATCCTGATTTTTAGCCGGTGTAATTTTCTGCTTGATGGCTAAAAATGGCCTGCTGAGGCTGATGCTGGCGCTCGCAGGGCTTGAATGCGCGCCGAAAGGCTGCGTTTAAGCTGCAAGAATTGGCTCTGCCGCCGACGCGGCACGAGGGCCGGATGCGCAGCTTGCGCTCGAACCCGACGAGGTGCCGGATGTACAGGAATTGAACCTGCCTTTACCGACTCGAACGCCGCCCGCTCCTTTCACGGCGCTGACTTTTGCCCGGTTCATCACGCTTGTACTCCGAGTGATACAAGCTCCAGCGCCCGCCTGCGACCTGTTCGAGCGCAGCATCCTCAAACACACCCGAGCCGGGGTAGGCGTTGCGGTTCTGCGCCCGAAGCACGACGCGCGCCACCGAGTCGCCAATTGCCAATGACAGGACGCCGTCGTCGATCCGGGCGGATTTGTCAGGCAAGGGGATCACGGGCAGCCCGGTTTTGCGCGCCACGCGGTTGCTGGGAATCATCCAGGCCTGTTTGCGCAGCGAATCCAGCATTTTCCGGCTGACTGACAGGTCTTGTCTCGTTCCATGAACGATCTCGCCTGCCGTGATCTTCAACTGCCGCAGCGCGCGTTGTTCCTCCTGGGCCGCTTGGAACCAGAGCTTCTTGTCGCGTTGCGGTCTGCACTGAAAATCCCAATCCGTTTTCCATAGCACTTGCGCCGTGATCTGCTCTGCCTCGCCCGGTGCTGTCGAAGCCGCAGCGTCAGCCAAACGCGCGGCGGCCGCGCCCAACGTGGCATAGGCCGCTTCGACCGCGATCTCCGAGTCGGCGGGCAAATCGAACGCCTCTTCGGTCTGGCACGCCGCGCGCAGCACGGCGATGCGGACAAAGTCGCGCTCCGACAGGCGCCGACCGCGGGCGGCGAGACGCACCAACTCGGCCTCCAGCGGCGTCCTTGGGATAAAAGGGATCGACTTGTTTTTCATGTCTTGAGTCAGGCTTTCAACCCGATCCTACTGAGGCTGTGACCAGCGGGCAATCTGCATCGCCGGAGCCAGAACCGCTCTGGTCAGCATCTGGCGCCGATTGCGACCCACCTAGCATCCCGCCGAACCCCTGCGTAACCCCGCCATCGTTGTGCACCAACACCGTCGTGCGCCAACCCTTCAGTCGGCTCCATCACTCCCCAGTTCGATCACTTCCCCGATGCGGTTGGTATAGCCCCGCGCCATCCCCAACATCCACAAGAGCGCGATCACCAAGAGCCCCAGCCCGTTATCTGCAAAGCCTGACGGCAGCTTCCACAAGACAAACTCCCAGCCCATCAACGACAGCGCCGTCGCCCCCGCCCACACCCGCGCCAGACGCCAGCGCCGATCCAGTGGCGTGGAGCCCCACAGGCGCGGCCGACGCAGCCAGGGCATCTGCCGGCGCGGATCCAGTCCGCATTGCCTATACACCGCCAGCGCCCAGGCCGACATGCGAAACCATTGCAGCACCCCAGGGCCATACGCCCAGGCCAAAAACCAGCCCGCCAGGGCTGACAGCCGACTCGCCCAAAGCGGCCCCTGGGCGAGCTCGACCGTACGCGCACCCCACACCATCCCCAGCGCCAACCAGGGAAGAAACAAGGTCGCCAGCCCTAGCGCCCGCAGCCCGCGCAGGTGCGCCCGGTGTGAGTCCGGCGCCAAGCCATCGCCCAGCCTTGCGTGCAGCCGGCCGATCACCCGCTCGTCCGTCCACACCAACACCCGCAGCACATCGACCACCGACCCCACGCCCGCCAAGGCACCCCGCACAAGGTCACGCATCACAACACTCCAGAAAGAACATTCCTTTATCTCATCACACCGCCACGCCGACGCAAGTCGCTCCCGCCGCCGCAGGGGCGGGCAGGGTCGGGATGCAAGCAAGGAAGAAAGAGAAGGAAAGGTCGCCAGCCTCAGGCCGCACCCTCCCATCCTGACGCCGATGCGGCAAGACGGACGGATGCGGCGCGCACCTGAGCCACATGCCGATCGGCTGCGCTATGGGAAGCACGCTGCACGCGGCGTCAGGTTTGAATTGCCTTGCGTTCGAACCGGCGCACAGCAAAACAGGTGCATGAATCCAATCGGCGTCGGCGCCAACTCGGGGTGAGGGATGGGACGCTCATCCCTTCCGGTTTACCCCCCCACAAAACGCAGATCGCCGTTGGCAGGGTGACCGTCACACGCCGTCGGATTCCTGCATACACGCCGGGATCTTGTCTTGACGTGTCTCAACGCAGGCCTTGACCGGCTTGCTGTGATGGACGCGAAGGTTGTCGAGAATCAGGAACGCTTTCTTGTCGGCGTCCTCGATCAGTGCACCCAGAAACTCAATGAGCTTGTCTGCGTTGAACGCGTCGTCAATGAACATCCAGCGTGCCATATGGTGACAAAATGACGCCATCGATTTATACTGCGCGCAGGCAAAGACTACGCAATCTGGAGCACGCTATGACTGGCAGCGGAAAACGGATCACCACGCGCGTTTCCGACCACGTGCAGGAAAAACTGCAGACGGCGGCAGATCTGGTGGGCGCGACGCTGAATCAGTTCGTCGTGCAGGCCGCTCTCGAAAGGGCTGAGCGGGTCATCGAAAGCGAATCAACGATGGTCCTGACGCGCCGGGAGTCGCTGAGACTGCTGGAAATGATCGAAAATCCGCCGCCGCGAAACGAAAAGTTCCTTCGGGCCCAGGCCCGTTACCGGAAGGCGAAAAGCCATGCGGGTTCTGTCGCTGCATGACGGGCATGACCGGAAGGGCTTCGACTGCGGCAACGACGATCTGAATCGGTGGTTTCTCCAGACCGCCAGGCAGCACAAAGAGAAAGGCGTGTCCTCGACCTTTGTGGCGGTATCCAGTGAGTCGAGCGCAGAGGTGCTTGGGTTTTACGCCATCAGTCTGGCGGAGTTGATCAACGCGGATCTACCTGCTCAGTATCAGAAACGGCTACCCACCAGGGTTCCCGCATTCCGGCTTGGACGATTGGCAACCGCCAGACCGCATCAGCGAAAAGGCATCGGGGAATTCATGCTCTTCGATGCGATCGATCGGGTGGCGCGAATCGCCCAGGAAATTGGCGGCGTCGGCCTTGTGGTCAATGCCAAACCATCCGCGGTCTCGTTTTACGAACGCTACGGATTCGAGCCGATGGCAGACCATCCGCACAACCTGTTCTTGCAGATCTAGCCTATTTCCACCCTCTGGCAATGCCGTTGCCAGGCTCCTGCTCCTGCGGGCTGGGCCCATGTACCGCGTGTCGGCGCATGGCCCAACTCGATCGATTGTTGACGCCGATGCCGATTTGAGCCACATGCTGATCGGCGTCTGCGCCATGGCAAACGAATTGCGCGCGGCGTCAGGCTTGAACTTCGGCGCGGTCCACCCGGCTCACGGCAAACCCGGCACATGGCTCACTCAAATCGGCGTCGGCGCCAACAGACGAAGCCAGAACGTGTCGTACGCAAAGCGTGTTTGCCGAGATTTTCGTTTGCCGCAAGCGCCCCGGGCCTGTTTGGGTTTCGTGGCGTTTGGCGTGAAGCGGCCGGCAAGGCGCGCTGCCGGAGCCCACCGCAGGATCGACACGGGCCTTTCGCGTCAGCGCGAGCCGCGGACGTGGATCGGGTGATCGGATGCCGAACGCCCCCAGATAGAGCCCGAAATTCATTCGAACGCCTGGCATGTCCAGCACCGCCTGGGGTGGCCCGACTTCCCGCGCAGCAAGACGCCGGCCCGGATCGGCAAACCCTGCTGAGCACGGTCGTCGCGGTGGCGTGCCTGCAGCCGACGCTGGCTGTGCTGTCCGCCGTCACGCGGGTCACCGTCAGTCTGGTCGGCAGGGAGCAGGTCATGCGCATCGTCGGCGATCCGCGCTGGAGGGTGGCGTACGCTGGCGCGGATCACATCCAGATGGAACCGCGGACTGAGCCACATCGCGCAGGCATACACGAGTTCCTTGGCTACATACGTTCCAAGTCATTGTTTAGATTTGATTTTTTCAATAGACGGAATTCCGTCTATTGAAGGAGTGGTTGCGTGGAACAGTCGCACCAGATCGCGGGCCTGCTGTGTTTCCAGAAAATAGGCAGGACGGTGCCACCTCTCCCCGCCTGCCGCCGGTGGAGAGCGTTGAGGCATACAACCAACCCGCCCGCGTCGCGCCGGATGCCCACACCAGCTACGATCAAGTGGGTCCTTGGCGACGGCCCCACCGCTGGATCGACGGGGTGCGCAACTTTCAGGCTTGGCACGTCTTTCATATATCTGCCAACGCTCGGCGGCAAGATCAGACCGAGTGGACAGTATTACCGGCGAACCGGCGCCTAGCAGAAACCGGAGCTCGGACTCGCTGAAGATGGCCATGTCGTCCAGGCCCTGGAGCCGGCGCGCGTGACCAATCATGCGGGCAAATCGGCCTTCGGAGAAATCGCTGTCATGCGTGGAACGTCGGCGACCCACGCGGCGATATCTGCAGAGACGATCGTGGTGATCGCCAGCCCGCCAAAGCGGCGGCGCAGGTCCTCCAGCGCCGCCTGCTGCGCTGGATCGATCCAGCCCAAAGATGCGAGCGATACCGTGACAATCGACGGCGACGCTGTCGCGTACGGGCCCATCAGGATCGAACGTGGCACACACGCGCACCAGCCCTTGATCGCTTGATGGACTGGCACGGGTGCTGCGCCACGGGATTTTGCTCCCCCCAAGTCACGGACTTGCGCGCAGACCGGCCCAATCCTCCGGACCGGAGGGGGTCAAAAAATCGCAACCGCTTGATTTCATTGAAAACCCCCCGATGGATGGCCAGCGCGATTTCGGCTCCGCTGGCCATTGCGGGCAAGCCAGGGCCGACCGCCCGGCCTGGGGAAAAAGGCAGGTCCCGGGGAAAGGTCAGGGCCCGGATCAAGCCGCGACCCACAGCGTCCGGCCGCTGACGCGGCACAGCGCGCGGATGCGCCCCTCGCGTTCGAGCTTGAGCGCCAAGGCCGCGCTCACGGGCTGGCGTTCGCGTTCGGCGATGAGGGTGAAGCGCCGACCGGCGCCGGCGGACTCCTCCAACTTTGCCCCCTGGGCGAGCAGCTGGACGAGCAGAGGATAGAGACGCTCTTCGCGCATGAAACACTCCTGACAAGAAAACGCCAGACGCACCAAGGGTGTGCGTGGCTTCAACGTCAGGCGCCGCAGCGGTTGCGGCTAGTTCAAGCTATGCGATAGAGAACACTCCTCATGAAGAACGATTTCTATCCTACACCACCCCCCTGCGGCTGCAAGCTGCGCTGCGTGCCAGCCCGAGGCACGCCGTCTCACACAAACCCCGCGGGACGGCGCAACGGACGCGCCGCACCGCTGCCCGCTTCGCTCGCATGGAACACCTCGGCGGCGCTATACCAACGCCCCACCTCCAACGGCGCCTTGAGCCCGGCCGCCTGCGCCAGCGCCCCGGCTTGCGCGGCATCGAGCAGCCCAAAGCGCAGCACGTCAAAGCATCGCCCCGGGCGCAGCAGCGCCGGATCCACATCCGCCGGATCCTCCAGATTGGTCGAGAAAATCAGCTTCTTGCCCGCCAGGGTGACCAAACCATCGCTGACCGAGAGCAAGCGATGCATCAGCGTGTTGCCGCTTTGGCGCGAGGTCAGCAGCGCATCGGCATCCTCCAGCACGAACACATCGGCCGCGCTGCTGAGGAACTCCGCCAGAAGCGCATCACTGTCGAGCAGCTTGGGGTCGTAGCTGACCATCGCATCATGCCCGGCATGCTGCAGAAAACCGCGGATGAACGAGGTCTTGCCCGTGCCCGGCGGGCCGATCAGCAGCAGGATGGCGGCATTCGAGCGCGCATAGGCGTCGTAGTAAACCTCCAGTGGCTGCTGCAGGAAAGGAAACATCTGCGGCAGCGGCCGCAGATCCTCGCGCAGCGGCAGGGTGAGGATCTGGCCGTGCTCGCCGTACAGCCAGTGCACCGTCGAGCCCGCCGGGGCGAACTCAGCACGCAACTGCGCTGACACCTCCCCGACCGCCTGCGGTGCCCCCAGCACCGAAATCTCCGCCGGAAAGATCGTCCCACCCTCCCGTGACGCCGGCGAATAGGCGTCCTCGCCCAGGCGCAGCACCTCGCGCAGGCGGTCGTACCCGGGTCGCCGGGCGTTCAGATCCAACTTCAGGCGCACGCAGGTTCCCGCGCCGCCGTCATAGGCCAGCGCCACCGTGCGCATCAGGTGATCCGTGCCGACATAGAGCGACCAGTCCGGCCGCACCGAGAACCAATCCCGCCAGCGCGCCAGATCCACCCGCAGGCGCAGCGGCTCGGTGACCACCACGCGGTGGCGGGTCAGCACTTCCGCGCGCACCCGGTCGCTCAGCGCTGCGAGCCAGCTGTCATGGTGAAGAGAAGAGGAGAGAGAAGCAGAAAGGGCGGCGAGATCGTGCGGCATGGCGATGGGCAAAGGGAAAGAAAGGTTGCAAGGAAAAATTCGAAGGGAGATGGGTGTGCGTCACCCGGTCAGAGTTCGATCAGACGATCGAAAGGGTCTCGATTGCCCACCAGCCGGATGCTGGCCACATCCGCAGGGTCGATCAGCGTCTTGCCCGCGCGCCGGGACTGCACCCAGTCCCAGAATGCGGCCAGCTCGGGCAGATCCTCGGCGCGTTGCCGCTTGAGCGCAAAAGGCAGGACGCCGACGCGCTTCTCCCGGCCGTCGCGCAGTTTGAGCTCGACCCAGACCGCGCGTTTGCTGTTCTCCAGGGCGAAGACAACGGGCAGCAGCCGGGTATCGCGCTCGCCCAATTCGGCGGCCAGAATACGCTCACAACGTTCGGAAGACGCAATCGACTGAGCGCACAGCGCGCGGTACAGCGCGACGGGCAGGAGATGCCACTGCGCCTGTTCGTACTGCCGGGCGAGAACCACCCCCGTGACGGTGAGGCGCGCGGCCTGGGGATCTGCCTTGGCATACACCACCAGAAAAACCTCGCGCTCGGGATCGAAGACCAGCAGGTGCAGATCCCGCGCCACGGAACACAGCATGGCACGGGCTGCAGGGGTATGCGCCCAGGCGCCGGAGTCGCCGATGGCGCGTTCACGCAGCGAGCGGAAGTGTCCATTGACCAGCAGTTCGACCAGGTCGCCACGGCCGAGACCTGCGGCCTGGCGCAGCTGGGGCACAGCGGAGTCGCTGAGACGGATGCGCCAGGCAGAAAAGCTGAGTGGGGACGATGCGGACTGCGGCTGCGACGAGGCCGAGGACGCCGGGCAGGGCAGGGCAGGTGACGTCGGGCGAGCAGTGGGCCCAAGACTCGGGGGATGAGGGAGGAGAGGCTGCGGAACATGGAAGGCCTTGCGAAGGAGAAGATGATGCAATCAGCTTCTCACCCGACCGCGGCGATGCAAGTTTGCCGCCTGATCCCGGTCAACAGAAGTGGCTTGTTGGCTCCGTGTTGATTTGCGACCCATGCCGATAGGCCACTGTGGTGACTGAGCCGTGGCAAACGAACTGTGCGGGATCAGGTTTGCATTCGGCGCATAGTCGGTTCACAGCAAATGCGGCGCATGACCCAAATCGGCGTCGACGCCAACAGGCTTGAGGTCAATGTGCGAAGCCGAGGGTCTGGCCGGTCTGTTTAGAGGTCACTGTCGAAGACGCTGCATGAATCCTCGGCATCGGTTGCCGAACCAGCTTTTTTTTGAGGGGGCTATTGAGGGGGACCATGCTCGAGATGTTCGCGGGCAGGGAATGGTAAACATTCATTGTGGACATGCGGTGTCCCGGCGAATCGGGTAAAAGTGGCCCTTTCACGGGCCCGCGCTGTCCTTGGTTCTTCGGCCTCAAGGGCATGCGCTGTCCTTGTCGCGGGTTTTTCTAGGACATGCGCTGTCCAGCGTTTTTTCTCCGGCTCGTTACTCCTCAGCAGCCGGGAATAGGGGTGAGAAGGGGCGCTGAAGAATGAGCGTGGCGTGCACAAACTGTTGCGCCCATGCCGATCGGCGACTGAGCCATGGCAAGCAATCTGCGCGCGGCGTCAGGCTTGAATTTCAAGCGCGCCTCAACCGGTTCACTGCAAACCTGGCGCACGGCTCAAATCGGCGTCGGCACCAACAACGGGCGTGACTTAACCGCAGTTCTGCGTCTGCTCAATGCGCTGCAACTACCTGCCAAGCATAGCGTGGCCACCCGGCGAACTGGCACCCTGGCAGCGACGTCGTGTGGCCGACATCCATCAGCGACGAAGCAGCAAAACAGTTTCCGGCGGGTTGGAAGGCGCTCAAGCCCTGTCTGCGCGTGATGCCACAGCCTAAGTGAGCAACGGTTGAACCCTTGGGTGAGTATTTTCCAATTCAGGTATGAGCCTGAAGCCGGGATGAGTTGGGTTCTTTGAAGTCGGGTTGATCGAGGTTGAAAGGGGCAGTGTAAAGAGGGTTGGGTTGAGGCTTGGATCGTTTCATTGGAAGGCCCCTGCCAGGCCGCCGGAGGCCCCTCCCCTCCAGTCTTGCTGCAAGCGCTGCCGACCTGCGCCGTCCTTCCCGCAGGGATCTGAGTGGGTTGGGATGGACCCGCTCCCTGCGGCGCAGAGCGGCCTCCTGTCAGGCCTGTTGCCGGGGCGTGTTGAACCGGGCAAAGAGCGCCGCCTTGGCCTTCTGCATGGCCTGAGCGGCGGCCAAATCGGTTTGCGCAGCCGCCTGAGCCTGCAAAGCCTCCAGCGTGACGCCCGCCTTGAAACGCACCAAGCCCTGCGCACTGAGCTGCGCCAGGCAAGCCAGGGGCGTCTTCACATCGGCGTGGGCGTAGCGCTTGACGATCTTGCCCTTGGGGCTCGTGATCTCGGTGGCGAACAAGCACGGGCGATGCCCATTGAGCCAAGGGTTGAAGACCGTTTGGTAGAAGGCATTGATGATCTGGGCATGCGGCTGCGGGATGTGGCTGTACCCCATGTGCTTGCGCACCACGCTGGCGTTCTTGCTCTCGGCCAGCGCGTTATCGTTGCTGTGGCGGGAGCGGGACTTGGTCTGCTCAATGCGCAGCTTCTCCAGCATCTTGGCCACGCGGGCGTTGATGTATTCCGAGCCGTTGTCCGAATGAAAGCCTGCGATCTCGAAGGGGAACTGGGCGATGACCAGGGCCAGCACGGGCAACAGGTACGCCTCGCTGATGCCCTGCACGCACGCCTGCACCTGCCATTGGCTGACTGCGTCCACGCAGGTGATGTGATACACCCCCTTGATGCCGTCCAGGTCGCCCTGGTGCACGGTATCGATGCGCACAAAGCCCGCGCGCCCCTGGGGTTGCGGTGCGCGCCGCGTGCCAATGGGGTTGTTCACCGGGCGGGTCTTGGTGAGATGCAGGCGCTGGGCGCGGTAGCCCGCGCTCTTGCGCAGGTTGTACAGGTGCGAGACCGACAGCGTCGCCAAGCGGGCATAGCGCGCGTCGCCATAGACGTGGTAAGCCCGATGCAGCAGGTGCGCGATGGCCGGGCCGCAGACATCCTCATGGGCGCGATCCATCTCCACCAGCAGCGTGACATCGCCGGGCGTGAACTTGCGGGCGAAGGGGGCTGCCGGGGCGCCGTAACGCTTGACCAGCGGCTGTGCGGCCAGGCGGTTGGCCTGCCACCGGCGCACCAGGCGCGTGAGTTGCGCGCGGCTGTAGCCGCTGGTGTGGCGCAAATAGGCCAGCACGACCCCGCGTTCGCGCTTGGTGCGACCGGGGTCGTCAAACCGCCGCAGAACCCGACTGATGTGGGCGTAGCGCTGCGCATCGTCGCCATGCGGTGAAAACTCGACTTGTGCATTGGCGCTGAGAAATTGCTCGAGTTGCGCGATTGTGGTCAGTCGCGTGTCGTCCATGTTGATCACCATCCTGGAGATGATCAACCCGCTTGAAACGCAGACCCCAACCCACGTTCAGGCTCATCCCTCAGTGGAATGACGCACTTCGTTCAGGCTCATTCCACGTTGGACAAGGCTGGCTCTTGCCTGTTGCTTCAACCATCGCCATGATGGCACACCAAAGAATTTCAAGTTGAATACATCCAGTATCAATAGCGACTGGTGCAGCGAGTTGCGTCCTGCGGCCGACGTTGAATGAATGAGGACTACTCCTGACACTGTTCAGTCCTCATCATGTTTGCCGAGGAGGTTTTTCTGCTGATAGAGACTGATGAGCCGTGCAGTGGATCTGTCGTGTGAGACGTGGCCGACTTCACCGCCGAGTTCGCCGATGATGGTGTGGGCGAGTTGCTTGCCCAGCTCCACGCCCCATTGGTCGAAGGAGTTGATCTGCCAGATCGCGCCTTGAACGAACACCTTGTGCTCATACAGGGCGATCAATGCCCCCAGACAGCGCGGATCGAGCCGTTGCAGCAGCAGGGTGTTGGTCGGACGGTTGCCGTCGAACACCTTGAAGGGCGCGAGCGCCTGCACGGCGGGTTCATCCAGCCCGGCGGCGCGCAGTTCAGCCTTTGCTTCGTCGAGCGTCTTGCCCCGCATGAAGGCCTCGGCCTGCGCGAACATATTGCCCAGCAGGATTTCATGGTGCCCCGGCAGCGAGCCGCGCCCGTCGAGCGAGGCGATGAGGTCGACGGGCGCGATGTGCGTGCCCTGGTGCAGCAGCTGGAAGAAGGCGTGCTGGCCGTTGATGCCGGTGCCACCCCAGATGATGGGGGCGGTCTCGTAGTCCACCAGGCGGCCGTCGCGCGTGCGCTGCTTGCCGTTGGACTCCATATCGAGCTGCTGGATGAAGGCGGGAAAGCGGTGCAGATACTGGTCGTAGGGCGCGATGACGTGGCTGCCGCCGCCGAAGAAGTTGATGTACCAGATGCCCACGAGCGCGAGCAGTACCGGCATGTTGGCTTCGAGCGGCGCGGTGCGAAAGTGTGTGTCCATGTCGTGCGCACCGGCCAGCAGGGCGCGGAAGTTTTCTTCGCCCAGGCAGAGCATGATGGGCAGGCCGATGGCCGACCACAGGCTGTAGCGGCCACCCACCCAGTCCCAGAACTCGAACATGTGCGCCGGGTCGATGCCGAAATCGGCCACGGCCTTCTGGTTGGTCGAGACGGCGACGAAGTGTCGCGCCACCGCGCCGGCATCGCCCGCGCGGCTCAGGAACCATTCGCGCGCGGTGTGGGCGTTCGTCAGGGTTTCGCTGGTGGTGAAGGTCTTGGACTCGATGATGAACAGCGTGGTCTCGGCGTGCACGCGTTTGAGCGTCTCCTTCAGCAGCGAGCTGTCGACGTTGGAGACGAAGTGCATGGTCAGACGCGGATGGGCGTAGGCCTTGAGCGCCTCGCATACCATGAGCGGGCCGAGATCGGAGCCGCCGATGCCGATGCTCACGATGTCGGTGATGGGCTGATGCGTGTAGCCCAGCCAGTCGCCCGAGCGCACCGCGTGCGCGAAGCGCGCCATGCGCTCGAGCACCCGGGTGACCTTGGGCATGACGTCCTCGCCGCCGACTCGGATGGGTGTGTCGGGCGGGCTGCGCAGGGCCGCGTGCAGCACGGCGCGGTGCTCGGTGGTGTTGATCGGCTTGCCGCGAAACATCGCCTCGACGCGCTCAGGCGCCTCGGCCTCGCGGGCGAGCTGCAGAAGCAGGGTGATCGTCTGATCGGTGATGCGGTTTTTTGAATAGTCGAGGATCAGGCCGTTCTGCTCCAGACAGTAGCGTTCGGCACGTTGCGGATCGGACTCGAACAGCTCGCGCATCGACCAGTCGCGCGCGTGGGAGAAGTGCTGCCACAGCGCACGCCAGGCAGGGAGTTGCGTCAGGATGGGCATGGCATGAAGTCCCGGTGCGGGTTCAGTTGTCGACGCGGCGCCTGTGGCTTTTCAGGCTGCGTTTGGTCTTTTCGAGTTGGTCGGCCAGCTCGGGGCCGCGGCGTAGTGCTACGCCTACGGCCAGCACGTCGATGAGGGTGAGGTGCAGCAGCCGGGTCAGCATGGGGCTGTAGAGCTCGGCGTCTTCCTGCGCGTCGGCCAGCAGGGCCACACTGGCCGTGCGTGCCAGCGGCGAGCCGGTGGAAGTGATGGCCACCACCTTGCAGCCGTTGCGCAGGGCGATGTCCACCGCGTCGAGCAATTCGGTGGTTCGCCCGGAGTTAGAGATCGCCACCAGCACGTCGCGCGGCCCCAGCAGTGTGGCGGCCATGGCCTGGATATGCGGGTCTGCATAGGCGATGGCCGGGGTGCCGAGGCGAAAGAATTTGTGCTGCGCGTCGGCGGCAATGATGCCCGAGTTGCCCAGGCCGTAAAACTCCATGCGGCTGGCCTGCGCCAGCAGGTCGATGGCCTGATCGAGCGTTGCCGGACTGATGGCGTTGCGACAGCGCAGCAGCGCAGCAATGGCGTTGTCGAACACCTTGACGGCGATTTCCGCCGTGGGGTCTTCCGGGCGCACGCTGGAGTGCACGTAGGGCACCCCGCTTACCAGGCTGCCAGCTAGCTTGAGCTTGAGGTCTTGCAGCCCGGTGCAGCCTACCGAGCGGGCGAAGCGAATGACCGTGGGCTGGCTGACGCCCACCTTCTGCGCGATGTCGGCTACCGCAGCCTGAACGAAGTCGTTGGGCCGGTTGAGCAATGCCCGGGCTACGCGCCGCTCTGCGGTCGAGAGCTGCGGCTCTTGGGCACGGATTCGTTCGAGCAGATTCATGATGGGGCCTGCGACCGCAGAAACTGATCAAGCGCCGCCGCTGCGCCGAGCAGGGCAGGCCAGGGGCTGTGGATGACCCAGACCGGAATGTCGCGCAGATACGGCGAGGTGCGCCCCTTGTCTTCGAAGCGCTGGCGGAACGGGGAATGCCGAAAGAAGTCGCCCAGCCGCTGCACGATGCCGCCGCCGATATACACCCCGCCGCGCGCCCCCAGGGTGATGGCCAG
>JAGWRJ010000257.1 GCA_028869725.1 Alphaproteobacteria bacterium
GATGGATCGCGCGCTGCCACAAACCAGGCTGCGGAGGACTGGGTGATGGCGAGCTTGATATCGCCGCTGCGCAATGCCGCCAGCGTGTTGGCGTTCTTGGTGTAGACGTGCAGACCCTGCGCAACCAGGCGCCGCACGAAGCCCTTGCCTTGCGGCCAGCCGCCAGCCTGCTCGAGCAGGCCGGCAAAGATAGGATAGGTGGGGCCCGAGATCGCAGGGTTGTTCATGCCGACGGCGTTGGTCAGGGCAGGATCAAGAAGATCTGCCCAGCTGGACGGCGGCTGCTTCAGCTGCGCTGCGTGATAGGTAAAGGCGCCGGCCAGCGTCAGTCCGGTTGGCGTGTAGCTGCGGTCGGCTGGAACCAGTGACTGTCCCAGAGCGGTGAAGGCCAGATGGGGTACGCTCTTGTGTGCGATAAGTCCGGAATGGTCGAGCGCTGCTGCGGCCAGATCGCCGTCGAACCAGGCAAGCGTCCATGCCGGATGGTGTCCTTCGGCCGAGATCTTGGCCAGCAGCGCGCCGGTCGAAAGATCGACCACTTGGACCCTGATTCCGGTCTCCCGGGTAAAGGCTGCTGCAACCTGGGGGCCGTAATCGACGGCGCTGTAAAGCACGAGACCCGACTGGTGGCGGGGCCACAGAAGCGCCAACGCGCCAACAATTATCGCCAGCGCGAGCACCGCGATTGCACCAAGGCGCGCCATGACCCTTACCCCCAAATCTGACTGAAACTGACCCACTCAGATCAAGGTTTTATGACACTACGCGCGCGGCGCGCCCGAGGTAGGCGTTACACGATTGTAAAGGTGTGGAAAGAGCTTGCTCTGCGCCTTGTGGCGAACGCGAACAGCGTGGCGATGGCACTCGTACGGTGGAGCTCTTGCGTCTTTATGGCACGCAGGACAACCGACATCTGCCCGATGAGGCCAGAGGGTGGCGGATACGCGCGAACCGTGTCGCGGGTGTGCCATGCAGCTCCAAGTCTGGGACTGATTGAATCCGATCTTGATGCCGATAACCGCGTGGGCGCTGTGAACTTTGTGCAATACTGGGCGCACCAAGTGATGTGAAGACGACGTAATCGCTGAATTGGTCAAGATGCTGGTGCATCTTGATAAGATGCGTGTCAAAGCCTGGCAGGAACAAGTCAGGCAGCCACGCCTGCTGTGCCGTGTCATCACGCTGCTAAGGTCTGTGCGGTGTCTGCGTTGACCGCTGGACCATCAGCACTGCAATCAACGTCTTGTCAGACACCCGTCGTCATCGCCTGCAACCGATGCGCGGCGCAGTGCAGATCTTCACCTACTGTCATCAAAGCTACAAACAGTACGATTTTGTAACCTTGCATGCGCAGTGCACGACACTACCGACACAAAGCAGACACAAAAGCGTGACCTTGGCCGCGTACTAGAGCTCCCCGGGGGGAAGGGAACACATCCGGCGTCACGCCGAAGCCGCCCCTGCATGAATTCCAATTGCACGCATAGGGGACCAATCATGTTCAAAAAAGAATCAGATCGTCAGCGCAGCAAGGCTCGTGGCCTGTGCACGCTGTCTTCGCTCCTCGTGTCATCGGTGGCAATGATCGCTCCTGCCGCAGCACAGAGTTCTCAGCCAACGCTGTATGCGTCGGATCACATCGAAAAGGTCGTTGTCACCGGCAAGGCGCAGCAGCTGGGAAGCCTGAAGCAGAAATCCATCTTTCTTTCGGCGTATGGCGACAAGGCGCTGGATCGCCAGCAGCTGAAGTCAGCAGGTGTGGTTGGCGGCGCCGCACAGGCGCTTTCGTTTGCACCGGGTATCAGCGTGTCAGGGTATGGGCAGACCGGGGGAACCAAGGCCAGCATCAGCATCAACGGTATCAGCCAGGGTTGGGCCGGACTGTCGCCGGGCACGGTCGACAATGGCAGTCTTGCCATCAGCTTCGACGGCATACCGATGGTCAATGCCGCAAGCGGTCTGTGGGAGACCCCGCAGATTCCGCAGACCGCGCTGCTCGAAGGCGCGCGTGTCACCTACGGTCCGGGCGATCCTGAGAACCGCTGGTATAATAATATCGGTGGCGGCATCAATTTTGTGCCCATCCAGCCCTCTGCGATGCCTGGCGGCTCGGCCCAGCTCACCTATGGCAGCTTCAATACCCAGAATTATGATGTCATCCTGCAGACAGGCAGGCTCGATGGCTGGGAGACGGTGGTTGCCGGTGGCTACGGCAAGGCCGATAATTTTCGCACCTCTCCGGATGGCTACAGCTGGCCGACAACCAATTACGCGGCGTATTTCAAAACCCGCAAGGTCTTCCACAACGGCGACGTAAGCTTTGGCGCCTATACTGGTGACGGTGAAGGCTGGCGCCCGGTTCCGCTTCCGATCACGCCGGTGCCTGGCCTTAGTGTCAACGGCATTGGCGCGCCCGGTCCGCTCCTTAGCCAGCAAACCACGGGCTTTTACAGCACCGTCAATGAGAAGGTGTGGGCCAAAAAGGACGCCAACCGGACGTGGATGCTCTGGGCCCGCCAGACCATCAAACTTGATTCGTCCATGACGCTGCACAACCAGCTGTGGTTCCGCCGTGGGGATCGTCTGCACTACCACTACAATAACTTTGGTCTTGGTACCCCGGGGGCCGGCAATCTGTACGAGCACAACAATCCCTTCTCGTACATGTATGGCGACAAGCTCTGGGGCGACATCAATCTGCCGTACAACAGAATTGGGCTGGGCGGATATTTCATCAACACGGTCTATAATTCGCGCAATTCGTTCTACAATCCCGGCGTCTGCGGGGTTACCCCCACAGATGTCACCTATGGTTATGGCACCGTCATCCCGGCCGGTACCACGGTCTGTGGCTCGCAGGCGGTTCCAAACGCAAACCACCGCAGCAATTTCTGGCACATCACCGATCTGGCGCTGTTTGTGCAGGATGCGATTACGCCGATTTCGAGCGTGACCATCACGCCGGGCTTCCGTCTGGTGAACTTCCATACGGACTACTATCCCTATGGCAACACCTATTTCGCGGAGGCCAATGCTCTGGATGCAGCCGGTGTATTTTCCGGTCATGATCAGGGAAAACTGCCTGCTACTCAGACTGATTTCACCAAGACCGAGCCTTCGATCAACGCCCGCTGGCAGCCTCTGCACTGGCTGGCGCTCTATGGGAACTGGGCGACGGCCTATCGTCTGCCGCCGGTTGGCGGTGGTGGCGGCCTCTATCAGAGCACGCCTGCGCTGGGCAACATCCTCGAGAAGGGGGTGGAGTATCAGTTCGGCGCCAAATTGTTCTGGCCGCGAGTTGGAATGTTCAGCAAGGTGCTGATCAATCTCAACTACTATCATCTGCATTTCAGCAATCAGTTCATCGGCATCACCCTTGCCAATGGCGTGTTCAAGGGCCTTGCCCAGGGCGACTCCCTCTATCACGGTGTCAACCTGTCAGCAGAGGCCAACCTCAACACGCTCAAGATGTTCGCCAACCTTAATCTGCAGTCGGCGAACTTCAACAACTACGAATTTGGCGGTGTGACGGCGCATGGCCTGCCGGTCTCCGATACGCCAAGCAGCACCTTCAATATCGGTGCCTATTGGACACATGTCGTGGACGGCTTCGTCCTCAAGCCCCGCGCCTGGTATCAGTTCGTTGGGTCACAGAATGTGTTCGACAACAATGCGGGCATGCCGACCAACCAGAAGCTCGGCTCCCACGGTGTGCTGAATCTGGCGCTGGCAGCAACCATGCCCTCGTCTTGGTATGCAGATGCCGCCAAGCGGGTGACGCTCAAAATCGAGGTGATGAACGTGCTTGACGACAAGTACAACCAGTTCGAATACATCTCAGCGGGTGGCTTGTACGGGACAGCAACCGGCGGCTATCCGATTGTCTATCCGGGTGCCCCGCAGGCGGTCTATGCGACAATCGCGGTCGCGTTCTGAGCAGAGACGTGATGTGTAGCGGGTGAGTAACAGGCGGCAGTCATTCCCAGCACGCATGTGCTGGCAGACGCGATGACTGCCGCCGCCCGCGAACAAGCCATTCCATTCAGGCAGGATGGGCCCAGTTGCATCCA
>JAGWRJ010000019.1 GCA_028869725.1 Alphaproteobacteria bacterium
CCGCCGGTGAGGTTCTCGACGGCTTCGCCGAAGCTTCGGCGGAAGAGGGTCGCTCCGCCTTTGCCCGATGAGCCAACGAGGACCATGGCGAAGCGCTGGTCGAAGGCCATGGTGACGAGCGCAGCCTTTCCGTAGCGCGAGACGCCGTCGATACCGACGTGTTTTGCATCGACCCCGGGCTGCGTTTCCAGGTAGTCGAGTGCGCGGCTGGCGCCCCAGGCCCAGGCGCGTAGCGCACCCCATTGGTCCGGCGTGCGGGGCTGGCCATGGTTGGCCAGACCGATGATGCCGCGTGTGAGCCCAGCACCGTTATCGGCCTGCACGCTGGTGGGATCGAGCAACACGTACCCCCAGCCAGCACCTACAAGCTGCCAGTCGTTGGGCAGGCCACCGTCCGCATTGAGTTGCGGAAAAACGAACGGAGTTTCCTTTGCGAGATGCCATGCCGGATACTTCGCGAAGACATCTTTGAGCGCCGGGTCCTGCTTGATGAGAAGGTCTTTCCATGTCTGATCAATCTTTGCCATCTCATCAGGGTTGGGCTCAGCAGGATTGGGGAACCCGGCGCGGCCAAACATGATCAGCACGGGCACCGGATGGCTGGCGTGCGCGGGCAAAACGAGCGTCATGTGGATCTTGACGCTGATGGAGGGGTTGGAAGAGTTGTCGACGGTGCCAGTGAGATCTTTCACATCAACCGGAGTGAAGCCGATACGCTCGTGATCCTCGATGGCGGTCCAGTGAATCGGGGGAAGATTTTCTGGCACGCGGCCGTAGACGTCCTTCTCGAACATCTCTACGAGTTCAGGGCGGCGCTCTTTCCACCACATGTCGGGCGAGGTCACCTTGCGGCCGTCGTTCATGACAAGTGCGTCGGGGATGTTGGGATAGGGGTTGGCTTTGGATTCGTCGTAATTTGCGTAGTCGGGCGATCCGGGGGTGTTGTTGCGTCCGGGGCGCAGCTTAGTAATGCCAAGCTGCTTCAACATATTTGCCTGGTCCTGTTCGGCGGTCCAGTTCATGGGCGCCTGGGCGGCGGCAACGAGGGGAAGCAAGAGCGCGGCAATGGATGCGGCTGCGATGGAGCGGAGCGGTGAGCGCATGAGAATTCTCCAACACGGGCAGAAAACAACCCATGAAAAGCGATTTATCGTGCGCAAGCATCGTACTCTGCCTGCGCCGGAGAAGGCACGCGAATTATATGTTGGCTGAATTGTTAGAGCGTGTACCGCTTCTGGTGCCACGTCCAGGCAGTCCGGACAATGTCGTCGAGATGCGTGTAGCGCGGCTGCCAGCCAAGTTCGCGAATGGCCTTTTCCGAGCTGGCTACGAGTACGGCCGGATCGCCCGGGCGGCGCGGGTGAAGCTCCGCGGGAATCGGGTGGCCGGTGACCCGGCGCGCTGACTCAATGACCTCTTTGACGCTAAAGCCGTGACCATTGCCGAGGTTGTAGATGAGCGGCATGTTGTGAGCGGCCTCGCCATCGAGGGCCGCCAGCGCGAGCAGGTGAGCATCGGCCAGATCTGAGACGTGGATGTAGTCGCGGATACAGGTGCCGTCGGGTGTGGGGTAGTCATCTCCATAGATGCGAATGGAATCGCGGCGGCCGAGAGCGACGTCGAGGATGAGCGGAATGAGGTGGGACTCCGGCTGGTGGGCTTCCCCCCGGGTGATACCGTTGGGGCCTTGGGGAGCTCCAGCGACGTTGAAGTAGCGCAGTGAGGCGTAACGCAGGCCGTGAATGCGGTGAAACCAGGCCAGCATCTGCTCGACAAGGAGTTTGGACTCGCCGTAGGCGTTAGTGGGTTTAAGGCGTGCAGTTTCGGGAATCGGCACAGCCTCCGGTTCACCATAGACAGCTGCGGTTGAGGAAAACACAAGACGGCGTGGTCCGCAGGCGGTAATGGCCTCAAGCAGAGAGAGGGTGGAGGCCGAGTTGTTGCGGAAATATACTTCGGGCTTCTCCATGGATTCACCGGCCTCAATGAGGGCGGCAAAGTGGAGGACGGCGTCAAAGGGGGAGTTTTCTGCAGAAGCGGCCCTGAAAATGTTTTCAAGATGGGCGCGATCGCCCACATCCCCTTCGACGAACTCCACACCCGATGGGAGCAGGTCTCGCCTGCCGTGGCACAAATTGTCGTAAACTACTGAGGTATGGCCTTGTGCAACCAATTCGGCTGCCACGGTACCGCCTATGTATCCGGCACCGCCGGTAACCAATATCCGCATAAAAATGCTGTCCTTCCGCGAACGGATTGCGTTAGGTTTAGTCTATTACAGCAGGCATGGACGGACCTGGAGTCACCAGGCCTCCCATAGACCGTCCGAAGACGGCTTGTCTGCGAGGTTGTTCAACCTAGGTAAGTCTCTTAGTAACAAGCAGTTTATGAGAGCGCGCAACAGGTTGAACGAAACTTCTCTCCCTCTTGGGAGCTGGTTGACTTTGCTATCAGTTGAAGGCCTTGGACCTTAGATAGGGAAGAAAGAATGCCCTGGGTCAATTGCTCCGTCGATTGGTTGGGAG
Organism: Alphaproteobacteria bacterium; assembly: GCA_028869725.1. Classification (GTDB taxonomy): domain Bacteria; phylum Pseudomonadota; class Alphaproteobacteria; order Micropepsales; family Micropepsaceae; genus Rhizomicrobium. The sequence goes on from JAGWRJ010000019.1 coordinate 2,526, forward strand.
TGCGCGAAGAGGCGCAACCGATTTCAACGAACGGCGGATTCCAGGTGATGCAGAGGCAACCAGAGCAGAGCTTCTCTTTCTTATCCGGGACAACATTCACGCAGTGTAGATCTATGAAAATTTTGTTCATTCGCAAGGATTTTCAACAGGTTCTTTCCTGCATTGTAGTGATGGAACCCAACCGGCGCATCAAATGGCTATAGAAGGAATGAGCAGGGATGGCGTCGCGAGGAATGCAAGTCGATTGATTATGTGCCCGGAACCCGAAAGGCAGCTTAAGCCCGCAGGATGTGCGCGGAACTCAGGTGGATTGCCTATCAGGATGATTCCTGGGTCAGGAAAACGAAACCCCGCCGTTTCCATGGCCAAAGAGGAATGAATTTCATGCAGGTGAGTCGCTACCCCGATACTTTGCAGTTTGGACTACTGCCCGAGCCGGAGGGCAGACGTGCGTCTTTCATAACCAGCGCTGTCGTAAACCTCTCGATTCTGGGCCTTATGCTTTATGTGGGCATGATGGCCAAGCACGTCATTGAACAGCACAAGTTTGAACAGACTGAGTTGCTGTTCCCGACGACGACTCCGCCGCCACCAAAGGCGCATGTACCGCTGCCCAAGCTACCTGATCTACCCAAGCCTCCTGAGGTGAAATTGGCCGCGCCCAAGATTAATATGCCGCGGCCGGAACCGAAGCCGGCGTTGAAAGAAATCCAGATGGAAGCCAAGGCGGACATGCCGCAGATGAAGGCAGTTCGACCCGCGATTATATTGGCGCCGCAGCCCAAGGCTGCGCTGACTGCAGCCGCC
>JAGWRJ010000258.1 GCA_028869725.1 Alphaproteobacteria bacterium
CCAGGGCACTGGCGGACGGCCTTGACGAGGTGAGATGTGAAGTTGACGGCCGCCTCTGGACGCAGGCGCCGTTTGCCTATCAGGGCCGCTGCCTTGGCTGGCTACGCGAGGAATATGCGCGCCTTGCCCCGCAGGCCCGCAGTACCGTGGACCGCGCTCTGGAAGGCACAGGCTGCGCCACCCTGTTTGACGGGCTATAGACCTGCAACGCGAACACACGCTCGCGCCAGCAAGCCCGGCTTGCCTCGACACATCCGTTTGATTAGGAAGCATCAGCTTCCATCCAATCCTGCAGCTTCCATGGCCGGTCGACCAAGCGCGCTAACCGCCCTAACCCTGGCCGGGCTTTGCAGCCTGGGCCCCCCTGCCTACGCGGAGAGAGCATGGTCGGTGCGGGGGCAAGCCACCTTTGTCGTTCAGTATCATCCTGCGTTTCATGCGGCCTATAGCGGTCTCAACAGCCTCAGCCCGGCAAGCCTGGGCGACGAGACTTTCGATGCGACTGTGTTTCTAGGCGTACGCCTGTGGCGCGGAGGCTCGGTCCACGCAGATCCGGAAATCGACCAGGGATTTGGTCTCAGCAATACGCTGGGCGTGGCCGGATTTCCCAGTGGCGAAGCCTACAAGGTAGGCCAGGCGACACCCTATCTGCGGCTGCAACGCCTGTTCTTCCGACAGACCTTTATCTTTGGAAGGGCCGATACGCTCAACGCTCCCGCACTGAGCACTGTGGCCAATCCCCCTGACAAGCTCGTCGTGACTCTGGGAAAATTCGCAGTCACTGACATCTTCGACAACGACTGGTATGCGCATGATCCCAAAAGTGACTTTCTCAACTGGTCGCTGATTGATACGGGGACCTTCGATTACGCCGCCGATGCATGGGGGTACAGCTATGGCGGCGCAGTGGAATGGACACACGACTGGTGGACGCTACGGACCGGTCTCTTCGATCTGTCGCGGGTCCCGAATTCGACCCAACTCGTACGCGGCTTTGGTGAATACGAGGCCGTTGGAGAATTCGAAGGGCGGTATCGCTGGCACAATCGTGCCGGACAGGCAAAGGTCACCGCATTCGTCAATGATGGCCGGATGGGATCTTACGCCGACGCACTGGCTCTGGCGCGTGCGACGAATGCTATCCCCTCCACTGCTTTGGTACGCAAGCGTGCTTCGCGCGCCGGCGTTTCGATCGATGTTGATCAGGAGGTCACCCACAGTCTCGGGATATTCCTTCGTGCCGGCATCAATGATGGCAGTAAGGAAGCGTACGAATTCACTGAGATCAATCGGACGCTGGCGGCAGGACTGTCCCTCAAGGGATATGAATGGAAACGTCCTGATGACACCTTCGGGGCAGCCTTTGTCGTCAACGGTCTATCGCAAAGTGCCCGCACCTATTTTGCTACTGGTGGCCTTGGTATCCTGATCGGCGATGGCAGGCTCAATTATTCCACCGAGGATATCTTCGAGAGCTATTACAGCGCGCAGCTGACCTCCTGGCTTGCCGCCAGTTTCGACTACCAGTTCGTCCAGCACCCGGCCTACAACCGCGATCGCGGGCCAGTACACATCTTTGCGGTACGCCTGCACATTGAGACCTGACCGGGTTACGGCTTGATCACGCGATCACCCGCCGCACGCAGACTGGCATTGAGCGTCAGGAGATCCGTGCCCAGAAAGCGGGTCCAGGACGCAAGCGTCGGTGCCAGTCGCGTAGAAAGCTCGGCGTAGGCGGTACGCACGTCCAGGTCGGGGTCGGCATCAGCGCCATCAACCGCCTGTTCGAGGTTATGCAGGCTGTCTGAAAGAGCGCGCAGACTCGACAGCGAGCGCGGCGGTGTGCCCATCGAATTGCGCGGGTCACGGTGGAGGGGAACGTTGGAAATGGCCGCAGCGCGGGCAAGCGCAGATTTCAGCTGTGTCCTGAGTGTTCCTGCACTTTGCGCCAACCGTGCCTTGAGACCGGCCATCACGGTCGTGGCTTGGGCCAGTGCATCATCGGCCTGGGCCGACGCTTCGGCAACATCTACCGCCAGCGCATACTGGCGCTCATAGGCTGCCTGGCTCAATCCCACACGCGGATCGGCCTTGACCGCAAGCGGTGCACGGTAATCGCGACCGCTGACGTGAAGTACCACCCAATACCTCCCAGGCGGCATCCATACACCGTCCTTGCCTGGCGTCGGATGGCGACCAAGCGCGGCGGCGCGCAGATCCCAGATGAAGCGTTGCATACCGGGTCTGTCCGACAGATGCGAGGGAATAACCATCCATTCGGGCGCATAGGCGAGCGTCGCCGCGTCTGGATGGGGAACGGGGTCGCTGCTGGAAAAACGGCGCACCACCTCGTTGCGTGCGTCGAGGATCGTC
>JAGWRJ010000259.1 GCA_028869725.1 Alphaproteobacteria bacterium
AGGCGATGGTGCTGGCGTTGAGCCGGAAGGCGGTCGACGTTGAAGCTGAAAATGCCGAACTGAAAGCCCTCAACGCGAGTGCCAATGAACGGATCGAGCGTTTGAACTCGATCCTTAGGGCGCTGGAGCGCGGAAGATTTGGCCAGCGTTCCGAAAAGCTCAAAGCTGGCGCACTTGACAGTGATCAGCAGGCATTTGTGTTCGAGGAGATCCAGACTGGCCTCGCCGAGATCCAGGCTCCACTGGAAAAGAAGGCGCGGACTGGCAGCCGACCGTCACGGCCACGCAAGCGCTTTGCCGATCATCTGGAGCGGATCGAGGTCATCCTTGAGCCCAGCGATCCGGAGGGCTGTGAAGGGCTTGAGAAGGTTCTGATCGGCGAGGACGTCAATGAGCGTCTGGACGTCGTCCCGATCAAGTTCCGGGTGATCGTCACCCGCCGGCCCAAATACGCATACCGCGGCCGTGACGGGGTCTTCCAGGCTCCGGCACCCGCCCATCTGATCGAGGGTGGCATCGCGACCGAGGCATTGCTGGCCCAGATTGCGGTGGCCAAATACGCCGATGGGCTGCCGCTCTACCGTCAGGAAGCCATTTATGCCCGCGAGGGAGTGGAGCTTGATCGTTCCTTGATGGCCCAGTGGATGGGGCGGGTTGGGTTCGAACTCGAGCCCCTGGCAGATGCCATCCTGGCAAACATCAAGAAGGCCGAACGCATCTTCGCCGACGAGACCACACTGCCAACTTTGGCGCCGGGATCGGGCAAGGTCAAAACCGCCTGGCTGTGGGCCTACGCACGGGATGACCGGCCCTATGGCGGCAACGGGCCGCCGATGGTGGCCTATCGCTTTGAGGACAGCCGAGCTGGCACCTGCATGGCCCGCCATCTGGCCGGCTATCGCGGCATCCTGCAGGTCGATGGTTATGCCGCCTATAACCGTCTGGCCAAACCTGATCGTGCCAACGATGCCGTCACCCTCGCAGGATGTTGGGCGCACGTGCGGCGCAAGCACTTTGAACTGCATATCAATGAGAGTTCAAAGCTGGCCACCCAGGCAGTGCAGGCCATGGCGCCGCTATGGCAGATCGAAGAGGAGATCCGCGGTCAAAGCCCGGAGCACCGCCGCGCCATCCGTCAGCAGCGCTCGCGAGTGATTGTCCACGACCTGTTTACTTTTTGGGAGCGCGAGCTGCCGCGGCTGTCGGCCAAATCCAAGCTCGCCGAAGCAATACGATATGGCCTTGCACGCCGGCGTGTGCTCGAACGCTTCCTAGATGATGGCCGCATCGAGATCGACTCGAACATTGTCGAGCGGCTGATCCGGCCCCAGGCAATTACACGGAAAAATGCAATTTTTGCCGGATCCGATGGTGGGGGCCGGGCATGGGCGACCATTGCCACACTGCTCACGACGGCAAAGATAAATGGTGTTGACCCTTATGCCTGGCTCAAGCTTACCCTCGAGCGTCTCGCCGGCGGCTGGCCAAATCACGACCTCGACGCCCTCATGCCCTGGAATTATCAAGCCTAAAACTGAACGGCCCAAGCTACGCGCTTACATCAATACCTGTGCGGCGGGGAGTTCTTCCAGCACCGGCTGGTGTTCGATCGC
>JAGWRJ010000260.1 GCA_028869725.1 Alphaproteobacteria bacterium
GACCTGCGACTATCTTGCTCCGGCTCCTCTGGGAGCCTGGGTGGAGGGAACCGCGGCACCGGTGCGGATTACCAAGAACCTACTCTTTGCCCAAGGCCTGGCAATGGCAGGAGAGGTGCCTGTGTTGCGGGCCAATGGCATTTTCAAGATTACATCCGCCGGCTCCAGCAAGGCAGGGGACGTGGCGTTGAGTAATCTCTTTGGGTTCTCGGCCGAAGGGCGCCCGTCCGCCTAGAACTGCCTGACAGTTTAAGGCACCGTAACCTTGCATGAACCAGCAGGCTGCTGTGCGCCGTTGGCGATAGACTTTGTGCATGAGCAAGCCAGCATCCGCACCAACAAATACCTGCCACGATCGTTGGCCCCTTCTGCGGGACCTCGCGGTTTTTGCCGTCAAGCTCTTGCTGGACAACGTGCGCGCTCTTGCGCTCGTGCCGCTGTCCTTCATCGCAGTGGCGCTCGACCTGACTGCGAAGGGCCATCAGGAAAGAACCCGATTTTATAAAGTCCTGCGATGGGGACGGCAGTGTGGCCGAATGATTGATCTATACAGCGTTATCGAGAGCGGGAGGAAAGGTTCCCACAGCGATGACGTCGATGGCCAATTGCCTACACAATGAGCGTTGGCTGGAGGCGGAAATGAAGCGGTGGCCCTGCACCTATCACACCGCAGCGGTGTCGTTCAGGTGAAAGGGGGCGTCTGAAAAGACCCCGCAGCATCGACAGGCTGGCCGCTAGGCAGCAGCGAAACCCTCGAGCACGTTGACGGTGTTTTCTGCCAGATGTTCCAGGTTGTAACCACCTTCGAATACAAACACCGTGGGCTTGCGCAGTTCGGCGAGAGTCGCGCCGAGCCTCAAATAGTCTTCGCTTTGAAGCTGGAAGCGGCAGATGGGGTCAAGCGCAAAGGTATCCAGTCCCAGAGACACCAGTAGGATATCCGGAGAGAATGATCGGATACGCGCACTGGCCGCCGCGAGAGCCTCGCGATAACCCTGCCAGTTGGTGGCAATCGGCAGAGGGAGGTTAAGATTGAATCCCTCACCGCGTGCCCGTCCGATTTCGTCGGCAAACCCCCAGTACACCGGATAGGCGAATGCCGGATCGGCGTGAAGCGAGACGAAGAGGACATCGTCACGTGCGTAGAAGATCTCCTGTGTGCCATTACCGTGGTGATAATCGACATCGATGATGGCGCAGCGGGCGCCGGTATCTGTTAGGAACTGAGCCGCGATCGCAATGTTGTTGAGATAGCAGTAGCCACCGAATTGAGTCGTGCTGGCATGGTGGCCCGGCGGGCGGGCAAGTGCGAACGCAGCGGCGTCGCCCAGGCGTACCGCCTGGGCTGCTGACAGGGCAATATTGACTGCCGCCGCGGCTGCACTCCACGAACCCTGAGTAATCGGAGTGCCGGTGTCGAAGCAATATTGGCCGAGACGGGCGGACGTGCTGTCCCGTGCCATTACCTCGCGCCTGCGCTGGCCGGTAATCTGCGGCGCGAACACCGATGGAATGGCGTCGACACCGGGATGGTCCTGCGCCCATCGCGCGTGCGCAGTCTGCAGAAACGCAACAAACTCGGAATTGTGAACCCGCAGGGCTGGTGCGAGGCCGTAATCGGTCGGCTCGACAATGGGCCCCAGCTTGCGTTCAGCGATGCGCCGGCGAACCGTCTCAACACGTGCAGGCACTTCCACCGCCGGCGTCATGCGGCCGGCTTCGAATTCTTCCTGCGGGACGTGCGCGGTATGGCCCGCGGTGTAGAAGGTTTTCATGCACTCAGCATGCCGTCAACGCGGCACCGAACTCAAGCGCTTGCGAGCACAGTCGCGCCGAACGTGATAAGTGCTGCCGCAAGCCAGCGCCGCAGGCCCACCCGTTCGCGCAGAAAGATCACGGCAAGTGTCGTCCCGAACAGAACGCTGGTTTCGCGCAAGGCTGCCAGTCGGGCGGTGGCCCCCAGGCGGTAGGCGAGGAGTGCCCCCC
>JAGWRJ010000261.1 GCA_028869725.1 Alphaproteobacteria bacterium
AACCCCGGGGCCGTGCTATGGGCTAGAGGGCCAAGCCGAATACGCCGGGGGGACCAACGCCTACGGGCAGCAGGTAACGTCAGCGGAGGGGCCCTATGCGCCGCCGCCAGCACAGATCCCAGGACAGACCCTGATGGCGCGTACCGGCTCAGCCTACGTTCCCGTTGAGGTGCAGGGCCTCAACCGGGCTCTGGCGGCGTCGGACGCCTGCGCCCGTCTGCGCGCCAAAGAAAGATTGCGGGCTGCGCGCCACTGGCGCACCGGGAAGGCGGCACACGCGCACTAGAAATTTTGCGCCGCCTCAACATTCAATTCCAAAGGTCGTGCATCATTTATACATGATCACGAATCAAGAAGATGTTGCTGCCATCGCCCGCTGGGCAGTCATCACGTTCGGTAGCGAAGCAGGCACTGTCATCCGTCGTCGCGCCGCCGAGAATCTCTTGGCCGACGAACGTGAGGCCGCAGCCCTGTGGTGCCAGGTCGCCGATATTGCAGACCATTATCTGGGCCAGGCCAGCGTGCACTGATCGCGTCGCTATGGCAGGGTAGGGTGCGACCGGCCGGCTCTACCATGTCTTCCTTTTGGCGCCCAATTCTCTTTTTGATTTTTTTATCCCTTCTGGGATTGGCTTGTGCTGCTGCGGCCGCACCGGCGTCAGCTGCAAATGGTCGTGAGTTTCAGGAATGCAAGCTTTGCCCGATCATGGTTGCGATCCCGGCGGGAAGCTTTGTTATGGGAAGTCCGAAGAGTGAGCCGGGGCGCTTCGACAACGAAGGCCCGCAGCACGTAGTGAGCGTCAAAGCATTCGCACTTGGCAAGTATGTAGTAAGCGATCATCAATTCCGAACTTTTCTGCGCGCGACCCATTACCGGCCCAAACCGTGCAATCGTATTCTGCATACACGATGGACAGTGACACGGCAGGGGCTCGTTTATTCGCCCGCGACGACAGAGCCGCCCGACTGGCCCGCAGTCTGCCTCGATTGGCATGATGCAGATGCCTATATTGCGTGGATAAATCATCTCGTACGTCTCGCTCATCCGGACATTCATTATCGCCCCGGAGGTCCCTACCGTCTGCCAAGTGAAGCTGAGTGGGAGTACGCTGCACGTGCAGGTACGACCACGGCGCGATGGTGGGGCAATGCAGTCGGAAAGGACAATGCCAACTGCAATGGCTGTGGCAGCCCTTATGACTATAGCGTTCTCGCACCAGTGAATGCGTTTAAACCTAATCCGTTCGGCTTATTTGAAATGCTCGGCAATGTTTGGGAATGGACCGCCGACTGTTGGCACAAGGATTATGTTGGTGCTCCCCACGTGGCGCAGGTATGGGCGGGTGGCGATTGTACCAAGCACGTGATCCGTGGTGGATCTTGGGACAATACCCCTATCTTTGTTCGATCGGCGGCACGTACCGCCGGGCTTCCGGATGGGGGGGAACTAGACTACTCAAGCTATGCAGGCTTTCGTGTGGCACGCGACCTTCCTTAGTGCAGCGTCTCCCGCGGATCGAGCGTGATGGTGAAACTGAAACCTTTTCGTCGCAGCTGTATCGGAAGAGCAAAGGGGGCGGAGAGAATAACTGCATTGCGGGCGCTGAGGGCGATGTCCATCCACGTCAGATCCTTTGCGTGGGCTCGCTCGTTGGCGATAGAGATCGATGCAAGCCTGCCGCTGCCAGTTAGCGAAACATGCAGCGTGACGATGATATGCCGTCCGGCCAATCTGCCAAAATCGATGTTCCATTTGCGTAGCACCCGTGCCCGGATTGCGTCGCGCACGCTGTAGGTGAGATCACCGGGTTCACCGGCAGTTCCTGCAGTTTGGGCCGCAGTCCCCTCGGTCTTGAGGGATAGCGTGCTATCAGGATTACGCAACTCCGCCAGTCGCCGGAGTTTTAGCTCAAAAGGATCCCTTAGGGGCTCGGTGCCGTGCCGGCGGACCCCTTGTGGCCTGGGTGCCGCGCGCCGACCGTGGGTCGCTTGAAACTGGGGCAGGTGGGACGGCACGGACACTGGGGCCGCGGAATGGGCCCCGAGCGGAACCTCCGGTACAATCTCGATATACAGGGGCTTTAGCGGTGGGCCCGGCGTTGGACTATGTCGTGCGAGGAACACGAAAATAAGTGCCAACGCAAGGCCGTGCAGGACCAGGGAGCCGCCCCAGCCGGGCAGCCTTGCCGCCTTGGAAGGTAACTTTTGTACAGTGCCGGTAGAGGGCTTGGGCGCCAGGACCATGCCCTACTTTACGCGCTGATCGATCTGTGTGCAGCCGTCAGATGTATCGCCAGTTGCCGCCCCCCGGCGGGGCTCGTGGTGAGCGCCTCGACATTCAGGGTGCGGCGTTTGGGCAGTACTTCTGGCCAGGAGTGACACGTGGGGCCGGATTTCTGGGGTACTCCCGTACCAGCAGGGCCAGGGGGCGGTAGACCCTTCCGGCACAATTGCCCTTACCCTACAGCTTCTCTAGAACTCAGCTTTCCACTGAGTTGAGAGCAATTCCATGCGTCTGTCCCGCTTCTTCCTGCCCGTCCTGAAAGAAACCCCGGCCGAAGCCCAGATTGTCAGCCATCGGCTCATGCTGCGGGCAGGTCTGATCCGGCAGGAGGCAGCCGGCATTTACGCCTGGCTCCCGCTTGGAATTCGTGTCCTGAACAGGATCAAGGCCATCGTTCATGAAGAGATGAACAGGGCAGGGGCCATAGAGATCCTCATGCCGACTCTGCAGTCGGCAGACCTTTGGCGGGAGAGCGGGCGATACGACGATTACGGAAAGGAAATGCTGCGGATCAAAGATCGGCATGATCGCGACCTGCTTTATGGGCCGACGAACGAAGAGATGGTCACGGAAATATTCCGAGCCTACGTGCGTAGTTACAAGCAGTTGCCAATGAATCTTTATCATACGCAGTGGAAATTCCGCGACGAAGTGCGGCCACGATTTGGTGTTATGCGTGGGCGGGAATTTTTGATGAAAGATGCTTATTCCTTCGATGTAGACGCAGCTGCAGCGCGCCGATCCTATAATCGGATGTACGTGGCCTATTTGCGTACCTTTGCGCGAATGGGCTTGAAGAGTATCCCGATGCGTGCCGAAACCGGACCGATCGGCGGGGATTTGTCCCACGAATTCATCGTGCTGGCAGAGACTGGCGAAAGCAAGGTTTATTGCCATCAGGACCTGCTCGATATGCCGATACCCGGCGACGACGCAGATTTTTATGGTGATCTGGAGCCCATCGTGCGTGCCCGTACCGAACTCTACGCTGCTACTGAAGACGTGCATGATGCGGCACGCTTTGAACGGGAGGTGGCGCCGGACAAGCGCTTATCGGCGCGCGGAATTGAGGTTGGGCAGGTATTTTATTTCGGGACCAAATATTCCGCACCTATGAAAGCCCTCGTAACCGGGCCAGATGGCAGAGATGTACCGGTGGAGATGGGGTCCTACGGTATTGGTGTGTCGCGGCTGGTTGGCGCCATCATCGAAGCCAGCCATGATGATGCAGGCATTATTTGGCCTGACGCAGTCGCACCGTTCCGGGTCATGCTAATCAACTTGAAAACTGGGGATGCGACGACAGACCGAGCCTGCGGGTCTCTCTACGACCGACTTAATCAGGCCGGCATAGAGGTCTTGTATGACGACACTGATGACCGACCGGGCGCCAAATTCGCGACAGCGGATCTCATCGGGATTCCCTACCAGCTCGTAGTGGGTCCGCGCGGACTTGCCGCTGGCAATGTTGAGATCAAAGTTCGTGCCAGCGGTACAAAGGAGGAAATGACTCCGGATGCTGCGGTAGAGTTTCTGGTCCGGGGTCGTTGAGATATGGCGAAATCTGCTTCGGAAACGACTATCCATGCCAAACGCATTGCACCGTTTTCAAGTTTTGAATGGATGATTGCGTTGCGATACCTGAGGCCGAAGCGCAAGGAAGGCTATATTTCGGTTATCTCACTTCTGTCACTTCTCGGGATCATGATTGGCGTAGCTGCACTCATCATCGTGATGAGCGTCATGAACGGTTTCCGGGATGAGCTGCTGAGCAAGATTCTCGGCCTTAATGGTCATGCAATTGTGCAAAGTCAGGCAGGAAATCTTGAAGACTTCAATGCAGTCGCGGCGCGAGTACGCAAGGTGCCTGGCGTAACGCGCGTCTACCCGATTGTTGATGGCCAGGTGGTAGCTGCATCATCGTCGACAAATTCTGGCGTTATTGTACGCGGAATGACACCCGGAGACCTTGCAAAGGATGTACCCATTGCATCCACACTCTCTCCGCATGCCTTGGCCCGCTTCAAGGCAGGCGACAGCGTGATTTTGGGGTCCGGACTTGCGGAAGCGCTGGGGCTTGTACCTGGCATGCGGGTGACCCTGATGGCACCACGGGGCACGGTCACGCCCTTCGGCGTCACGCCGCGGATCAAAAGCTATATTGTCGCTGGCACATTTAATATTGGCATGAGCGAGTACGACAAGTCCTTCATTTTCATGCCTCTTACACAGGCTCAATTGTTCTTCAATACGAATAGCGGTGTCAGCGGATTGGAGGTCATGATCAAAAATCCTGATCGCGCAGATATGATGGCGGGTGTAATCGAGCAGGCGGCGGGACCGGGGACGCGGGTTCTTACCTGGCAGGACATGAATTCAAGTTTGGTAGGGGCCATTAACGTAGA